>CAZSXI010000030.1:0-9099 GCA_964611045.1 uncultured Cocleimonas sp.
TAAGGTGAGGTTATCAAAAGAGGCGAATAGCACGGCTATTTAACGATTTTGATAACCTCAGATTATGATATTTGTGGGATTTGCAGTAGACTTTCTATTCTCGGACAGCCTCCTAGGCTCTAGGCAAGACCTAAAACTCGTACAAAACGTCAAAAAAAGGGGGAGGTGGACTATAAAATACTGTATTTTTAAGTCCACCCCCCCCTTTTTTAGTGAACTTGCCGTTTTGTTTTTTAAAACGGACAATTCAATTATTAGAGTAAAACCGTTTGACGTTTTGTATTCTTAGTTCATGGCATAAGCAAATTAACCAGCTCGATCAAACTCCACACGCTTCCCTATCGTCCCTGTACGCGCTTTTCCGTTAATATAAACCAAATCCCCATTTACAACCGTTGCGTATACACTAGACCTAAATTCAACGCCGTCATAAGGTGTCCAAGATGCTTTTGAGATAACATCTTTATTGTTAGCGATTGTGCCTTTCTCTACATCAACGATAACAAAGTCTGCCCAATAACCTTCGCGTATGTATCCTCGATCTGTAACCTTGAAAAGGTCGGCAACTGCATGACTGGTTTTTTGTACTAAAAATTCAAGCGTGAAAATACCATCTTGATAATGCTCTAATAATGAGGGCAAGGAGAATTCTGCGGTTGGCAAACCTGAAAAGGCTTCAAAATAACTACCCTGCTTTTCGTCCCACGTTTGTGGCGAATGATCACTCGCAATCACATCTAATCTATTATCCATTAAACCTTGGAATAGGCCTGCTCGATCGACCTCTGTTTTAATTGCAGGATCACATTTAATTAAAGAGCCTTTGCTAGCATAGTCTTCATCTGAGAAGGATAAATAATGCCCACAAACCTCGGCAGTTATCAACTTTTCAGTAACTGGCTGGGCTGTAAACATTTCAGCTTCTTTTGCCGTGGTTACATGTAGAACATGGAGGCGGGCTTCGTGTGATTTTGCTAATTCAATCGCCAATGACGATGATTTATAACAAGCTTCTTCGCTACGAATTTTTGAGTGTAATTGAAAAGGTAAGTCATCTCCATAAATCTGACGATAACTTTCTTCATTTTCAACGATAGTTGGCGTGTCTTCACAGTGTGTTGCGATAATGACAGGAGAATGCTTGAAAATATCATCCAACTCTTCAGGTCTATCAACTATTATTTTACCCGATGAGCCGCCCATATATACTTTTAAACCACAGCATGATAATGGGTCGATAGCTTTAATATCTTCTAGGTTTTCGCTGGATGCACCATGGTAAAAAGCATAGTTAGCTAGTGATTTTGTCGATGCCAATTCGGCTTTAGCTTCGAGTATTTCACTGTTCAACACATGCGGAATAGTATCTGGCATATCAAAGAAAGTAGTAATACCACCAGCAACTGCGGCACGAGACTCGCTCAATAAATCACCTTTGTATTCCATACTGGGCTCGCGAAAATGCACATGATCGTCAATCATGCCAGGGAGTAAAAACTTACCTTTTACATCAAGTACATGCCGAACTTTCATATTAGAAAGGTCTTTACCAATTTTTTCTATGCGCCCGCTTCTGACATATATATCAGACTCAAACACTTGGTTTTCATTGACTATTTTTGCATTGAGTATGAGTAGAGTACCGATGCTAACCTCTAATCGCCAATTTTATCTAATATGACGAATGAATAATTATGGGGGTTTTGATCATCTGCTTGATGATCTTCTCGTGATATTTCCTGCCAGTTAAGTTGAGTATAGTCGGGAAAATAGGTATCACCATCAAAGGCTTCGTCTATTAGTGTTAAATATAAGCGATCTGCTTCTTTTAAGAATTTATTATAGAGGTGTGCTCCACCGGTGATGAACACTTCATCTTTGGTAGATTCTTGAGCGAGCGTCAGCGCCTTATCCAATGAATCAACAACACTACAACCTTCTATCTCCAATGTAGTGTTACGACTAAGAATAATGTTCAAACGACCAGGAAGTGGACGACCAATTGAGTCATAAGTTTTTCGGCCCATAATAATTGGGCTGCCCAAAGTGGTTTTTTTGAAGTGTTGTAAATCTGCTGGAAGGTGCCACGGCATATCGTTATCTTTGCCTATTACCCTATTCTTGCCCATGGCTGCAATCATTGATAACGTTAACTTTTTTTCTGCTTCTGCTTTCATTGTTTTGTCTACTTCATTCCAATAGAAGCTAGTCGTATTACTTAACTACTTTAAGCGTTGGGCGTTTTTTTGTTTTATTAGACGCTTGCTTCAATGACGATACATTTGAATCTGGAACAGATTTTGGGCTAGGCGGTTGATCATCAGGTCCATCTGGAGGCGTATCATCAACTGCTTCCTCTTCAAATGACATACCCTCACCTGTCTCACTCGCATACAAAGCAAGCACCGACCCTATCGGAGAGTAAATCGTAAATGGCTTGCCACCAAAACGCGCACTAAAGCTGATGCCATCTTTATCGATGAGCATATTATTAGCCGCCGACGGACTGATATTTAAGATGATTTTATCGTCTTCAACAAACTGCTGAGGTACATCAACGCGTGAATCAATCGCTGAGATTAATACATGTGGCGTGGCATCATTATCTAAGACCCATTCATAAATGGCTCTTAGCAGATAAGATTTGTTTGAGGTAAATTCCATAAGCTAGCTCTAAATAGCTATCCTAAAGCGATTAATCAAGGACGAATAGCTTGTTCTGCTTGTGTCAATGAGAACTGAAATAGCTCACGCGAGAATACACGATCCATGTAATCACGGATAGGCTGAGCATCAGCACCTTCAGGAAGATCAATACCGTATTTAGGTAAACGCCATAAAATAGGAGCAATCGTTGCATCAACTAAAGAGAAGTCATTGCTTAAGAAATATGGCTTAATTTCAAATACTTCTGCCGCTTGCAGAATACTTTCTTTAAGAATTACGCGTGCTGTATCAATACGCTCTTTTTCATCACTTTCAAGGTCATTAACCAATGAAAGCCAATCTTGTTTGATGCGGAATAAAGTTAAACGTGTGTGCGCACGAGAAACAGGATCAACAGGCATTAGAGGCGGGTGTGGGAAACGCTCATCTAAATATTCCATAATAACGTGTGAGTCATAAAGCACTAATTCACGGTCAACCAACGTTGGCGCAGTGTTATATGGATTAAGGTCAGCTAAATCTTCTGGTTTGTTATTAGGATCCATTTCAATAATGTCTGCCTGAATATCTTTTTCAGCCATTACGATACGCACACTGTGACAGCGCGGGCAATCTGGCATGGTAAACATGGTCATAACTGAACGGCGGTTTGCAACTGATGTCATTTAACTACTACTCCTAAAACAAAAAAGGCTGCCCTTTCGGACAGCCCACGGATTCTATACTAGAAATCGCTTTTTTGATAGTTCAAAACTAGTGAATATCTTTCCAATACTCTTTCGATAATGCGTATGCGAAACCAAAGAATACTAGTAAGAACAACAATGTCAAAATACCGTACATCTTACGAGATAACTGTGCTGGCTCACTAACATAAGCAAGGAAATTTGTAAGGTCATGTACAACTACATCGTACTCGCCTGCTGATAACTTACCTGGCTTTGAAAGCGTAAGCGTTGGCTCAACGTGATGACCCTCTTTATCTTCGTGATGTTTAAGCACTTGATCGCCTTGAAGGCCTGCTAATACATGCGGCATACCCACATCTTTAAAGACCGTGTTATTCACACCCATTGGGCGAGAATCATCAAGGTAGAAACCCTTCAAGTAAGAATAAATCCAATCAGCACCACGTGAACGCCCCACTAAAGACAAATCAGGAACAGGAGTACCGAATGCTTCCGCCGCTGCTTTTGCAGAATAAGCAGTCGTCATCAATGACCCTGTCTTAACTTGCTTGCCATCTTCATCACGAGTAAAGATAATATTCTCTTTCAAGAAAGTAGTCACTTGGTCTTCAGTAAAACCGTTATCAGCATTTAAGCCAATATCTTCTGCCATACGATTGTAACGACTAAACTTCAATGAATGACAACCCATGCAGTAGTTTACGTAGTATTTAGCACCACGTTGTAAGCTATCTTTGTCACTCAAGTCTACGTTTGCGCTTTGTAATGCAACACCATGCCCTGCACTGCCTACACTACCAATTACACCAATAACCGCTAATGGCACGATGAGGACGAATATCCATTTACGTATACTATTATTCATGATGTAACCCTCTCTGGAACTATCTTCTCATCATTACAGCTCTTCACGAAGAATGGGAGTAGCAACGTTAATGCTAGATAACCGATAGGCCAAACCCACTGCCATTTAATCTGCGCTGCACTTATCAAGTCATCGGGGTTATAACGCCAGAAATCTATCGCAAATAACGAAGCTGCAAGCACAACAAACCAACCTAAGTAATTACCGCGATTAGTACTGCTATGAACAAAAATCACCGCAAAGAACAAGAAGTAAATTTCGGTCATGCGAATACCCATTTCTTTATACTCTGGTGTAACGGCTTTAACCCCTAAATAACCAAGAATAATGAAAACAGCTGCAAAGATTGCAAGGTTTAGCATGTGCGCAGTATTACGGTAGCGCCATGATTTAATCGGGTTACGATCTAACCAAGGTAGTACAAACAACATAATGATCGCACCAAACATCGCCAATGTTCCCATAAATGGGGACAAAGTAACTGCACGTAAAATGGTGTAGAACGGCGTAAAGTACCAAACTGGTGCAATATGCTCTGGTGTTTTCAATGGGTTGGCAGGCTCGAAGTTAGCGTGTTCTAAAAAGTAACCACCCATCTCAGGCATAAAAAAGATAACCGCAAAGAATGCCATTAAGAAAACCACAATCGCTGGAATATCATGCACGGTATAATAAGGATGGAAAGGAATTCCATCAAGCGGAATACCTTTTTCATTTTTCAGCGCTTTAATTTCAACACCGTCTGGATTATTTGAACCTACCGTGTGCAATGCAACGATATGAACAAATACCAAAGCAACCAATATCAATGGGAGTGCCGCCACGTGGAAAGCAAACAAACGATTCAAGGTTGGGTCAGAGATAACAAAGTCACCCCGTATAAAGAGCGACAAGCCTTCACCAATAAACGGTATCGTATTGAATAGGTTAATAATTACTTGTGCGCCCCAGAATGACATCTGCCCCCAAGGTAGTAGGTAACCCATAAAGGCCTCTGCCATTAGAGCAAGGTATATAACCATGCCTATCAGCCAAACAAGTTCTCGTTTACCCTTGTATGAACCGTACATAATGCCTCGGAACATATGGAAGTAGATCACGATAAAGAATGCCGAAGCGCCTGTAGAGTGCATATAACGGATAAACCAACCACCGGGCACATCACGCATGATGTATTCAACCGAGGCGAACGCCATGCCTGTATCAGGCTTGTAATGCATGGTCAAGAATATGCCAGATACAATCTGGATAACCAAAATGAGCATCGCTAAAACGCCAAAGTAATACCATACGTTAAAGTTTTTCGGCGCATAGTATTCAGACATATGATCTTTCCATGTCTGAACAATGGGGAAACGTTCATCAACCCAGCCTAAAAGACCGGTTGCTTCTGTTTTTCTTGGGTAAGCAGCCATCAGCTAGCACCTCCGTCTTCGCCGATCAAAACCACATCATCACTTTTATAAAAATGAGGAGGAACAATCAAGTTTGTTGGCGCTGGTACGTTTTTAAATACACGTCCTGCCAAATCAAAACTAGAACCGTGACAAGGACAGAAAAAACCACCTTTCCAATCTGCGCCTAAATCAGCAGGTGCAATTTCGGGGCGGTAGGTAGGAGAACAACCTAAATGCGTACATATACCGATAAGTACTGACATTTCAGGCTTTCGTGAACGTGTACTATTTTTTGCATAAGCGGGTTGTTGCGCCTCAACATCCGAAGCAGGGTCAGCCAAACGACCATCATTACTCGGAAGGTCCTTAACCATTTCCTCAGAGCGATTAATCAACCAAACAGGCTTACCACGCCAAATAACGCGGACTAACTGCCCTGGCTCAATCTTGCTGATATTCACTTCAACGGGTGCACCCGCTGCTTTGGCGCGCGCACTTGGCATCCAAGAGATCATAAGCGGTGTTGCAAACGCTGCTGTACCTGCTGCGCCAACAACAGACGTTGCTGCAATCAGCATGCGCCTACGCTTTACATCGACTGTATTCGAATCAGAATCTGACATGATTCATGTTCTCCACATAAATTAAAATCTGATGTCCGCAACATACTCAGCCCATAAGGAAACAATGATGCGCACTTAAAAAACCGCAGTATCGTCGCTTAACTTGCCGTCAAGGTCAAGAACTAATCGGAGATATTAAGATGTATATTGCGATAAAATTGACTTAGATCGAATATCAATCGGGCATAAAAATACCCGCTCAATGGCGGGTATTTTATAAATCACAAAAAACGGTGAGTTTATGTAAGCTTGAGGGCTCTAATCAGAAATCTCTTAAAGATTACCTGTTACCGCTTCAACAACCTTATCGCTCGAAGTCGCTATAACTGTAAATAATTTGCCTTTTGCGTCATAGTAATCTGCTAAAGGCGCTGTCATTTCGTCATAAGTATCAAGACGCTTGCTGATTGCTTCAACCGTCTCATCAGCACGTTGAATCGTTGCGCTACCACACTTATCACAAACACCTTCAACTTTAGAAGGCATGCTCTTTACATTGTAAATTGCCTGACAATCTGTGTTCTCACAAGTACGACGAGTCGTTAAACGATCGTAAATAACATCGCGTGGTACATCTAGGTTTACAACCATGTCTAGCTCTACGCCGATTTTTTCTAGCAATACTTCTAAAGCATCAGCCTGTGGAATAGTGCGTGGAAAACCGTCTAGCAAAAAGCCGTTCTTACAATCATCTTCAAGTAAACGCTCGCCCATGATGTTCATGATTAACTCATCAGGTACAAGATCACCCGCATCCATAAAGCCTTTCGCTTCTTTACCTAAATCTGTGCCTGCTGTTACTGCGCCACGTAAAATATCGCCGGTTGATATTTGAACAGAACCGTCTACTTTAGTGAGTAGTTTTGCAACCGTACCTTTGCCTGCGCCTGGTGCGCCTAATAATATAAGTTTCATCGTGTTCTCCTAGCTAATTTATGAGAGTTAATAATAATTTTCTATATCTGCGCGCGCATTCTAATGTAAAGAGGGTGTTGTAAGCAAATAGACATCAGTTATACTCCTTCTTTTTCCCCTATACCAATTTAAACCACATGAAACTATCTGCTTTATCCGCTCTCTCTCCCGTTGATGGTCGCTATGCAAACAAGACCAGCGCCTACCGCCCCTTTTTTAGTGAGTACGGTTTAATCAAACACCGTGTTTTAGTAGAGGTTCGTTGGTTACAAGCGCTGGCTAACCATGCTGAAATCACAGAAGTAGCGCCATTCTCTTCTGATGCTAATCAAGCACTTGAAAGCATCTTAAATAACTTCAGTGAAGATGATGCACAACGTGTTAAAGACATTGAACGCACTACCAATCATGATGTGAAAGCAGTTGAATATTACTTAAAAGAAAAGATCGCCGATAACGATGAGTTGAACGCAGTGAGTGAATTCATCCACTTTGCTTGTACCTCTGAAGATATTAACAACTTATCTTACGCGCTAATGCTAAAAGGTGGGCGTGAAGAAGCACTATTGCCAGAAATTGATCAATTAATAGCATCAATCAAAGACCTCGCAGGCGAATACGCAGAAATTCCTTTGTTATGTAGAACGCATGGTCAACCAGCCTCACCTTCGACACTCGGCAAAGAAATGGCAAACGTAGTTTATCGCCTACAACGCCAACGCAAACAAATAGCAGAGGTTGAGCTACTCGGTAAAATCAATGGCGCAGTAGGCAATTACAACGCGCACCTTAGCGCTTATCCAAATTTAGATTGGGAAAAGTTTGCTAAAGACTTTGTAGAATCACTCGGGTTAACGTGGAACCCCTACACTATTCAAATCGAGCCACACGATTACATCGCCGAATTATTTGATGCGGTTGCACGTCACAATACCATCATCATCGACTTCTGCCGTGATGTTTGGTCGTACATTTCTATTGGTTACTTTAAGCAAAAAGTGATCGCTGGCGAAGTGGGTTCATCCACCATGCCACATAAAGTTAACCCGATTGATTTTGAAAATGCCGAAGGCAATATGGGTATGGCGAATGCGATGATGGGACATTTATCACAAAAACTTCCGATCTCTAGCTGGCAACGTGACTTGACTGATTCGACTGTTTTAAGAACATTAGGCGTAGGATTAGGCCATACCAGTATTGCGATTCAATCAACGTTAAAAGGCATTTCAAAACTTAAAGTAAATGAAGAAGCCATTGCAAAAGATCTGGATCAAAACTGGGAGGTGCTTGCAGAACCCGTACAAACAGTAATGCGCCGTTATGGCATAGAAAAGCCGTATGAGAAGCTAAAAGAACTTACCCGTGGTCAGCGCATTAATGCGGAAATTATGGCGAAATTCATTGAAAGCTTAGAAATCCCACAGGATGCTAAAGATTTACTGCTTGAAATGACACCCGCTAGTTATATTGGTAATGCAGTTGAGCAAGCTAAAAGCATCTGATACCAAAAATCCCCTCCACCTAGCAGGGGGTGCTATAAGTAATCTGTGAGTAAAGAATGCAATCCGTACTTGGCAAAATTTCAAAAGAAGACTTCCTAGCAAACTACTGGCAAAAGAAGCCACTAGTTATTCGTAACGCATTCCCTGATTTTGAAATGCCCTTCACCCCAGAAGAATTAGCCGGTTTGGCTTGTGACACAGACGCACCCTCGCGCATCGTCAGTGAAAATGGTTTTGCGCCCGATAATAAACCGTGGAATTCAAAGCAATCACCTTTCACCGACAAAGATTTCACCACTCTGCCCGACACACACTGGACATTGCTGGTAAATGACCTAGAACGCTATATTCCTGAACTTGGCAATATTATCGAGCAATTCAGGTTCATCCCCGATTGGCGTATTGACGATGTGATGGTCAGCTACGCACCCGACCAAG
>CAZSXI010000030.1:9199-12379 GCA_964611045.1 uncultured Cocleimonas sp.
TTCATCCCCGATTGGCGTATTGACGATGTGATGGTCAGCTACGCACCCGACCAAGGCTCGGTTGGTCCGCACACCGACCAATACGATGTGTTTTTGATTCAAGGGCAAGGCAAACGCCGTTGGAAAATTATTACTCGTGATGATTACCCCTCTGAGTTATTAAGCGAACCCTCACTCGCCATACTGAAAGACTTTGAAGCCGATGAAGAATACCTGCTCGAAGCAGGCGATATGATTTATCTCCCACCCAATATGCCCCACTACGGCACAGCAGAAGGCGAATGTTTTACATTTTCAGTTGGCTTTAGAGCACCTGATAGCACCGACTTAATCCAAAACTGGGTGGATAGCACGTTTACCGAAACAGAGCGCTATAGCGATACAGGACGAACGTTACAAACAAATTCTGGTGAAATCAGCCAAGAGGATATTCAAAAGCTATCGCAATTAATGCTTTCAAAAATTCAGGATGAACAAGGTGGTTTGAGTGTTTTTCTTGGCAAACATTTAACCCAAAGTAAAGGTGATACACCTCCTGATTCTGATACGTTGGCTTCATTAAGTTTTAATCCCAAAGAAGAATACCAACGTGAAAGCTGGTTACGTTTTGCTTTTATTGAAGATAAAAATGCCATTCATCTTTTTGCTGATGGTCATCATGTAGAACTAGGGTCAGAGAATAAAGAAGCCGTAATAGAACTGTGTGAAAATTATTTTTATGGTGAAGAAACTCTAAAGGCTTTGGCTACCAACAAAGAGTTTAAAGCACTATTTACATTATTGATTCGTGAAGGTGGGATAAGTCTGGTCAACTGATTTTTTATCAAATACTTTTTTGTAATACTAAAAAATACAGAGATAAAAATAGTTCGTCATTGTAGCGAATGCCGCAATCCACGGTTGCAATATCACAAGCGCATATAATGGATACCGGCATTCGCCAGTATGACGGATTCTTCTTTTAAAGATATTAGAACGCAGAAAAATAAAGCCGTTCTCAATCATCGTGTAGGTTGATGCTGAGGTTGCGAAGCCCAACCTACAACACCCTCATAAAAGAGAGGGAGGAAGTTCAATACCTTTAAGATTATTTGCTCTTAACAGAACAAGAACTAATCCCAAAAATTGCATACGGTGGGCACCAACCCGTCAATCCTGTAACTAATGGTACAGCGCCAACAAGTCCCCACCAGTTTTGAGCATAAGCACCCCAAGCTAAGATTACTACGCCAATTGCGATTCGTAATTTACGGTCGATTCCGCCTACATTTGTTTTCATTGTTAAATCCTCAGTTTGTATGAATAGAAATATAACAACTGCATCTTAAAGTGTAGACCAAATCGTTGTATGTGACCTGAGTCACACAAGCTCTATTTTTTATCAATAACAGTAATTGTCCCTCTTCCAAGTTCAACAAAACCCTTTTTCTCAAAACTTTTGAGTAACCGACTAATTACCTCACGCGAACTTGCAAGCTCTTCAGCTATCTGCTGATGTGTCGTGTAAATGATTTTTTGATCAATACGGGATAATAACCAAGCCTCAAGACGTACATCTAAAGATTCAAACGCGACGCTATCAACCAGCTCAATTAAATTAACCATCCGTTGCGACAATAAACCAAACATATATTTTTGCCACATCGGCTCATGCTCTAGCCAGTCAATCACTTTTTCGGGCCGAATCGACAATGCTTTTACCTCCGTTGTGGTTACAGCAAAAGCAGGAAAAGGCGTTTGATTCAAAATGCACGATGCCGTCAATATACAACTCTCATTTTTATTCACCGTGTAGAGCGTAAGGCTTTTACCATTGATCGCAGGGCGATAAACCTTCACCTGCCCCTCTAAAACAATCACTAAATTCTCACAAATATCACCCGATTGGCATACCATCGTATCCACAGGCACAGTAATCGTTTGTACGGAATCTTGTTGGTGCAAAAAAGTAGGTAATGTTGGATTTAAGGGCATATTTTCTCTTTCTGGCAGTATTTAAAACGTTTTTTATTAGTCCACCCCCCCTCTTTTTTGCTTTTTTGTAAATTTTAGAGCTAGTTTTACTTACAAATCGGCAAAAAAAGGGGGGGGTGGACTAATAAAATTAACGATTTGCTTCATCAATCACACCCATTTGGCATTTAGAACCTGCACGGAGCGCATTTTTAAGCAACGAAGCTATCTTTGTATCGTCTTCAATCTCACCTTTCAGGTTAATCCACAATTCACTGACGCGCCCTTTCCTGTCACAGCGCATATCGACCTTACTACCCGCCCCTTTTCCAAAGGCTTTATCAAAATGCGCGCGTACCTGTTTAAGCGATACACGCTTACCAACACCACGATTAAACAATTTACCCACGATGGAATTATTGATTTGATTCGTTAAAGAAATGGAATCTGAATAATAATCTTCAGCATCAGAACCATAACAAGTGCCGTGCTTAATCCATTCATGGCGTTGTAAGTTTGAAGCAACCCCAGGCATCACAAATGCCAATTCTGTCGCGGTTTTTTGACTTAACTTGAGTGGTTCAAGCAAATGCCATTTTTTATTACGGTCGATACCTTTATCCATATTACTCACACCACAATAGGCATTATTGCGTGGTTGAGGCCAAAGCCCGTGCAATGACCAATGTGTGGCATCGTAGCGATTTGTAGTTTGTGTTCGGCATTCTTTTTTACGTGCATGGGTTTCACAAAAACTCGGTTGCCACGTGAGGGCTAATAAATACTCAGGTTGTTTATTTTTTCGTTTAGCGTTTGATTTCACTTTTTTAGGTTCATGGCTTTTATTAACCGAGCATATCGACAACAATTCACCACAACTCTCGCTCACCCAACGCGCAGGGCGTTTTATTCCCTCAACTTCCACGCGATAAGATCCTCTTTTCTTGTTTTTTTCTAAGATTCGATAAAACTTACCTGCTTCTAAATGGATTCCTTCGGGATTAGTCTTTTTACGAAATGATTGATACGCCTCACAGGTTTCATTGGCTAAAAAACATGACGCTAAACCCTTAGCAATAACGGGCATTGATGCAAAAAAAGAAAGACAAAATAAGAGAGATAAAGCTTTTTTCATAATCATATTTATTCAAATTGAGACAGAAGACGATCATACATGACTTCATTTGGGCTGGCATATTCCGATTCGGTATAAAACCACTTAACCGC
>CAZSXI010000031.1:0-12240 GCA_964611045.1 uncultured Cocleimonas sp.
ATCTAAGGTTTTACATTGCCCCGAACCTAGCACCATATTCGAACTAGGACAGTGGGTAACGCCTACGCCTGCTTTGCCTAAACGGGTGATTTCTTCATCGTTAAAATGAATGCCATGTGCCAGCCAAACATCATCTGATATCCAGCCGACACGTTCTAAATAATCAACGGGGCGCACACCAAATATTTTTAGGCAGAAGTCATTTTCGTCAAATGTTTCTGCAAGGTGCGTATGTAAACGTACGTTTTTTGCGCGCGCTAGCACCGCGCTTTCTTTCATTAAATCCTCAGTTACGCTAAAGGGGGAGCAGGGCGCAAGAGCCACCTGCATCATTGAGCCTTCGCTGGCATCGTGGTATTCGTTTATCACGCGATCACAATCAGCAAGAATGGCATCTTCTGTTTGAATGGTGTTGCGTGGTGGTAATCCTCCTTCGTCTTCGCCTAAGCTCATCGAGCCTCGCGTAAGTGTTGCGCGAATGCCGATAGATTGAATCGCATCAACTTGAATATCCAAAGCCTCACGAGCTGCCTCAGGGAAAATATAATGATGATCCGCCGCCGTGGTGCAGCCTGATAGCAATAGTTCAACCGATGCTAGGCGAGTAGATACATGAATCATCTCTTCGGTTAGCCCAGCCCAAACAGGGTAAAGGCTTTTTAACCAAGGGAATAACTCTTTATTTAATGCTGCAGGCAAAGCGCGTGTGAGTGTTTGATAAAAGTGGTGATGAGTGTTGATTAAACCGGGCAAAATAACGTGTTCTGACGCATCAAAAACACTATCTACTTGCTCAAAAGGTTCTTCGCCTAAAGCAAGAACCTCAATGATTTTGTTATCAAAGATGACAACGCCACCACGGGCATCAATGTCATCGTCAATTAAAATTGAGAGTGGATTTTTAAGCCATATTTTCATGTGTTATTTCTTATGCTAGGTATCATCGACAAGAAAATGGCACAAGAATACGTGCCATTTTCTTGTGCAGTTTTATAATTTTAAAACGATAGTTTAGGTATTACTACTATTTTTTGGCAAGATCAAATTTAAAATAATAGCCGCTATTCCACCCGTTGTGATTGGGCTACTAAATAAGTTTTTAGCTAGCTTAGGCAGCTGTTCTGTTACTTCAGGCACCATCATTACACCTAATCCTAAACCAAAAGATACGGCAATAATGAGCATACTACGGCGCGTCATAGGAACTCGTTTTAAAATCCTAACACCTGCAGCAGCAACCATGGCAAACATCACTAAGGTAGCACCGCCTAAAACTGGCTTTGGCATATTTTGTAATACACCCCCAACAACAGGGAATAAACCAAGAATAATAAGAATAACAGCAATGAAATAACCCACATGACGACTTGCGATACCCGTAAGTTGAATAACACCGTTATTTTGACTGAAGGTTGTATTAGGGAATGTATTGAATGTTGCCGCGATCATAGAATTAATTCCATCAGCAAGTACACCACCTTTAACACGGTTGCGATACTCTTGACCTTCAATTTTTTGTCCTGAAATTACACAGTTAGCGGTAATATCACCTGTTGTTTCAATGGTGGTAATCACATAGATAATGGCTATGGGAATGAAAGCAGTCAAATCAAACGAGAAGCCGTATTTAAACGGCATCGGAATACTGAGTAGAGGTAGCGCCGCTAAATTATCAAAGTTAATCTTGCCCATAAACCAAGCAATAATAAACCCAACGGATAAACCAATCGCAATGGATGAAATTCTTAGCCATTGATTTTTCATTGAGTTCATTATGATGACAACTAATAAAACAGAACCACCTAGCATTAGGTTTTGAGGGCTTCCCAAATCCTTTGCTTTAAAGCCACCTGCTAAGTCCGTCATGCCTACTTTAATAAGGCTGAGACCAATGAGCGTTATTACGATGCCTGTAACCAGTGGTGTTACTACGTTCTTTAGTTTGCCAATAATTTGACTTAGAAATATTTCAACAAAAGCGCCGAAGAAACAAATAGTAAAGATGAGAGAAAGAATCTCATCAGGTCCGCCTCCTTTTCCTTTTGCTATAAAACCTGCAGCGAGCACCGAGCCTAAAAAAGCAAAACTTGTACCCTGAACACAGAGCATTCCAGCACCTACGCCTAATGTTCTACGTGCCTGAATAAAAGTTGCAACGCCAGATACGATGAGCGCCATACTGATTAAGTAAGGTATGTGGCTACCCAAGCCCAAAACACCGCCGATGACGAGGGTGGGGGTGATTATGCCGACAAAGCTCGCTAATACATGTTGAATTGCTGCAAAAGTGGATGCGGTAAAACCGGGGGTGTCATCTAGTCCGTAAACCAGATCACTTCTGTGCGCGCTCGAATCTTCCATATTCTTCTCCTAAAGTTTAATGGGTGTCTTATAAATAGTTCATAACATTACAAAAAGCAAGGAGATGGCGAACATAAAAAAGCACCCATTATGGCACTTTTTGTTGGAAGTTTTTTTTAGATTAATTCATGTTCTTATATTTTTTTACCGTGAAGCCCTTGATTGCATTCTTAAATGAGTAACTTTTGTTAGTATTGAACCCATGAATAACTTATTAGAATTTACAACACTCAGAAATACTTATTTTGCAATGCGTCATGGCGAGAGTATGGCAAATATTGAAGGCATTATTATTAGCACTCCAGAAAATGGTATCCCTAAATATGGATTAAGTGATGAAGGAAGAGAGCAGGTAGAACGTAGTGTTAGTGATGCATTGTCAAACAACAGGCTCGATGAAACTACACAGATAGTTAGCTCTGATTTTAAACGTGCACATGAATCTGCCGAAATAGCTCAAAAGTTATTAGTTAGCAAAGCCCCTTTGCAGTTGGATGCGAGATTACGGGAACGTGACTTTGGGGACTTTGAGTTAAGAAGTAATATTCACTACCAAACCGTTTGGGATAATGACGCGATTGATTCATCCCATACTATCGATAATGCTGAAAGCGCAGATGCGGTGATGCAACGTGCGACAGAATTAGTATTAGAGCTTGAAAGTAGCTATGAAAATGAAGCGTTTTTATTAGTAGCGCATGGTGATACGATTCAAATCCTTCAAACAGCGTTTAAAAAGTATTCAGCATCGAAACAACGCGAGATGAAACACCTAGAAACAGCTGAAATTAGGTTGTTAATCCTTAAATAAGACATATTTAATTTGCCACCCCCCTTGTTTTTTGACGTTTTGTACTTTTTTGATAGGTGTTTATTTGTACAAATCGGCAAAAAACAGGGGGGGTGGACTTAAAATATGCTTAGTTTCTTCTTAAATATGTATAAAAATGAGCTTTTTCACAAAGCTCCCACAGAAAATAATAGTAAGTGCATATTTTGATAAGGACTAATATAATCGCCACCTGCTTAAGGAATCTCTGATTAAGTCGATTAGAATTTAGCAAGCTAAAAATAATTGGACTTAATCAGAGCTTCCTTAACTATATTCGAACAACAAGGACTCCTCCCCCATGAGTGCAAGTGAAGGCTGTACAGATGACAGTTGTGATTTACCCAATGATTTACCCGATATTGCCAACGAACCACATAAAGGACCAAATGCGCCTTTAAATTGGGTAGGCATGAGCGAAATTGAACTGCCTGTTCATATGCTAAATGGCAATGGGGCGCAAATTCAAACTGTTGCGCGTGTCCAAGCTTACGTTAATCTTACCGATCCTAAGAGTAAAGGCATTCACATGTCACGCCTCTATTTAGCAATTGATCAAATGCTTAGCGATAATGTGATTACGCCAAAGTTATTACGTGAGATTGTTGAAAACTTTGTTGAATCACACGAAGGTATCAGTGATAGCGCATATTTAGAATGCCGTCTTGAGTTTTTTGAGCGTCGTAAATCACTAATCAGTGATAATACGGGCTGGAAGGCATACAAGGTTCGTCCTATTGTTTCATTGCGCGCAGGCGTATTGACAACAGAACTTAGTATCGAAGTCCCTTATTCATCGACCTGTCCCTGTTCGGCAGCATTGTCACGTGACATTATTCAGCAAGGCTTCCAAGATGAATTCGGCAAATCAGGGTCAGTTGACCTTGAAAAAGTTCATGAGTGGCTCGGCACACCAGAAGGTATTTCTGCGACGCCGCACAGCCAACGATCCATTGCTCAAATCCGCGTAAAGCTGTCTGATAAAGTTGAAGATATGCCAATCTCACGTTTAATCGACCAGATTGAAACGGCATTACCAACACCTGTTCAAGCTGCGGTAAAACGTGTAGACGAGCAAGAATTTGCACGTTTGAATGCGGCTAATTTAATGTTTTGTGAGGATGCAGCAAGACGTGTGCAAGCTGAATTAAATAAAGATAAAACCTTGGATGATTTTTGGATTCGTATCAATCACATGGAAAGTCTGCACCCACATGATGCCGTTGCTATTGTGACTAAAGGTGTTGAGGGAGGCTATCGTGATGACCCACGAGAGTTTCCACATTAACCGTTGCTAACTTTTTCGTAGATATTTTAGATTAAAAAGCCACATTTTTGTGGCTTTTTTTATGAAAAGCGAAAAATAAACTGACAGATTGAAATCATGTGCTATACCCAGAAGTATTGAGGGCTTTCCTCAGTAAAAAGGTGATAAATATGAGCAAGGTCATGCAACGTACAAGCCATGCAAATCTAGCAACAATCGCATCAGGTGATGGCGTTTTCTTAATTGATAAAACAGGTAATCGATATTTAGATGCTTGTGGTGGTGCGGCAGTTTCTTGTCTTGGACATTCCAATCAACGCGTGAAGCAGGCAATTATTGATCAGGTAAATGCCATTCCTTATGCTCATACAGGTTTTTTTACCAATCAACCCCAAGAGCAGTTAGCAGACGAGTTGATAGAGCATTCGAAGGGTGATTTTTCACAGGTGTATTTTGTTTCTGGTGGTTCAGAAGCAGTTGAGACTGCTTTAAAGCTCACGCGTCAGTATTTTTTGGAGCAAGGTAAAGATAGCAAACAAATATTTATCGCACGAAAACAAAGCTACCACGGCAATACCTTAGGTGCATTAGCCGTAGGGGGAAATCAATGGCGAAGAGAACCTTTTGCGCCTTTACTGATGGATGTACATCATATTTCAGCCTGTTATGAATATCGTGATCAGCAAGATAATGAAACCAATGTTGAATATGGGCAGCGAATTGCCAACGAGCTTGAAGAAAAAATAAGTGAGTTAGGCGCAGAGAATGTTGCCGCTTTTGTTGCAGAAACGGTTGTCGGAGCAACCACAGGTGCAACCACTGCACCACAAGGATATTTTAAACGTATTCGTGAAATTTGTGATAAGTATGATGTGTTGTTAATTCTTGATGAGATTATGTGTGGTATGGGACGAACGGGTGCTTTGCATGCCTGTGAATACGAAGGTATTCAGGGGGACTTGCAAACAATAGCTAAAGGCATCGCAACGGGTTATCAAGCACTAGGTGCGGTGTTGATTAGCGATAAAATTGTTACTGCAATCGATAGTGGCTCCGGCTTCTTTCAACATGGTCATACTTACATTGGTCATCCAACGGCATGCGCTGCAGGCTTGGCGACTCAACTTGAGATTCAAGAGCGTGAATTATTAAGTAATGTGAAAAAACAAGGGTCAAATCTTGTTGAAGTATTGAAAAATAGTTTTTTAAAGATACCCGAACTGGATAAACATATCGGTGATATTCGTGGACGTGGTTTATTTCTGGGTATTGAATTAGTAGCGGATAAGCAAACTAAAAAAGTCTTTGATCCATCGTTAAAACTCCATGCCAGAATCAAGAAAAAAGCGATGGAGAATAAACTCCTTGTCTATCCCATGGGGGGGACGATAGATGGTCTTAACGGTGATCATGTTTTATTAGCGCCCCCTTTTATTATTGATGAAGATCATGTGGTTCAAATAGCTGAACGCCTAACAAAAGCGATGGTTTCAGCAATTAAGGATATTTCTTGATGTCATCACCTATCATCATTGCTGTCGCACCTAATGGTGCGCGCAAAACCAAGCAGGATCATCCTGCTATACCGCTAACAGCAAAGGAGCTTGGGGAAACAGCAAGGGCTTGTATGAAAGCAGGCGCAAGCATGATCCATTTACATGTCAGAGATGATCAACAAAAACACAGTTTATCGGTCGATTTATATAAAGAAGCAATCAAGCAAGTGCGATTACAAACTAATAATTCCATCCTCATACAAGTTACATCAGAATCGGTTGGGTGTTATTCGCCCGATGAGCAATTTGAAATGATTCACCGTTTAAAGCCACCCGCAGTTTCGATAGGGCTTCGTGAGATTAGGAGTGAAACGGAAGCAAAGATTAATCAGCATTTTAAAAAGATGCGTGATAATCAGGTGCACCCACAATTGATACTTTATAACGATTATGATGTTTCAGTTTATAAAGATTGGTTACAGCGGGGCATACTTCCTGGTAGCGCTTATTCTGTTTTATTTGTTATTGGTAAACCACAAAAAGAAGGTGTATTTGAAACTGAAGATTTAAAAATAAGCCTCATTGATAAATTGTCCATTAACAATTGGATGACCTGTGGCTTTGGGTATCAAGAGTTGGATGTTGCAAAACAAACGTTTAAATTAGGCGGACATATTCGTATTGGGTTTGAAAATAACGAACTTTTAGAGAATAAGGAAATAGCGAATAATAATGCAGAGCTTATTGTTCAAGTTGCTACACTCATGGAAGGCGAAAGCTACTCTATTGCAAGCGCCCAAGAGGCTCAAGAGCTGATGAAACCAGATTGGTAGCTAGTGACTTGATTAACAACGAATATCACACTAAACTCTGACCCGTTATATGGGCATATAGAGTGTTCATGAGCACGGATGAAAATAGAATATAACCCCCAAAGGAGATCATCATGGAGTTATCAACTGCAATTGCAGATGTGAAAAAATACGACAGCAGTGTAGACGAGGCACTTGTGGAAGCAATTTTTAAGAGTCTTAGAACGGTTCATGGAAACAAAGATGCGATGTTGGTAGGTTGTTCAGATCCTAGCGAGCTAACGACTGTTAAGAAAAACTTTCTTATGAAAAAATTAGGCATGGACGATAGCCCTGAACTAGATGCTGCAGTTAAAGAAGTGTGTGAAACAATGAAAGATGTTCGTATGAAAGGACGTATCACTTTCTACTACTTGTTGGCAAAGAAGTTTGGTAAAGAGTCTGCATACGCTTAAAATACTATTTTTAACCTCTCTTAGGTATTTTTAGGTTGTGTTCAAAGTAGGCTTAACAGGAGGCATCGGCTGTGGCAAAAGTACCGCGGTCGATGCCTTTCGCGTTTTGGGCGTACCCATAGTGGATGCGGATCAAATCTCTAAGAAGATGGTCGAAAAAGGGTGCGATGCCTTAGAAGAAATAGCGAATGTTTTTGGTGATGATTTATTACTGGATAATGGTGAATTAAATCGCCCTCTATTGAAGCAAACAATATTTTCAGACCCAGCTGCATTAGAAAAATTAGAGGCAATATTACATCCTCGTATAAAAGATGAGATTCACAATCAGATTTTAGCCATTAATAATCAGGCTTATGTGATAGTTGATATTCCATTGTTGGTTGAAAAAAACTATCAAGAAATGTTTGATCAAATTATCGTTGTTGATTGTTTGCCCGAACAACAAGTACAACGTGTAGTAATGAGAGACAAGCTAAGTAGTTCAGAAATAAAGAAAATAATGAAAAATCAAGCAAGTCGCGAAGAACGCAATAAAGCTGCTACAATAATTTTAGACAACTCATTAGATAAAGAAAACTTACTTTCTCAAATTAATCGTTTGCACACTGAGCTAGTGGCTTTATCATAAGCCCTAATTCGTCAAATTCATTAGCAGAAAAACTCCATGGCAGTATTTGAACAACCATTAAATGAAAAAACCCGTCTATTCATGCGACTGAGCTATTTGATGAAGCGCTTTAATTATCACCTTGATGATCCAACGCCAGAAAATTGCCAAGCCGCTGTAGTGATATTGCTTGAATTGTATAGTTTATCTTCAAGGCTTGATGTGAAGAATGCAGCGCTCCATGTATTAGATTTTCAAACACAAGCAGTGCGCCAAGCTGAAGGTGTGCAAGGCGTGGATGAAGTGCGGGCAGCACGTATACTGTCAAAGTTAGAAGAAAAAAGTAAACAGCTTTACAGTTTTCGTGGTCAACTAGGTCAGCAACTAAAAACCCATCATTTTTTAAATATACTCCGCCAACGCGCCACAATCGCTGGAGGAATTAACAGCCTTGATGTGCCATTGTTTAACCATTGGTTGAATAAATCCAGTGAAAGGCGCGTAGAAGATTTACGGGGTTGGGCAAGACCTTATGAAATTGCTTTTGAAGCCATTGAGTTATTGATGGAGTTAATTTATCAAGGCGGAGAGATCCAAGAAGTCACCGCAGAGGGTGGTTTTTATCAATCAAGCTTAAGCCCTGATAGAGACTACCAAATACTCTCCATTGAGCTACCTAGTAATTCTAATGTGTATCCTGAAATAAGTGCGGGTAAACAGCGCTTCTCAGTACGTTTTGTTGATGCTACTGAATTGGAAGAAAGAGGAAAGCAGATTGTTGAGAATGTTGATTTTACTTTAACACTGTATAGTTTTTAGCGATGTGTGCGGTGATGGTAAATTTAGCACATTGTTATGTGGATGCCTTCTAAAATTACTTAAAGAGCCTTACCATCAAAAACCGAAACCTCTACATCTAAAGGGTTAACTCCTTCGACACAACCTAAATTCACTCGAAAATGCCCCGGTACTCTATAGGTTGTATGAAAAGGGTAAATACCACATTGCTTGCAAAAATAGTGATTAGCCAGTTTGTCATCAAACTGATACAAGCCAAGACTACCTTTTTCTTTAACGTCAATATTGAAGTCATCAGGTGCAATTACAAAGTCAGACATTACAGCACCTTTACGAATGCATATTGAGCAGTTACAACGTAAGCCAGATTCAATATCTCCGTCATGCTCAAAAGAAAAGCTCACATTGTCACAATGACAACTACCGTTATATTTCTTTGTATCAGTGCTCATCTACTTTCCTCATCAAACTGCTTAATTAAAACGGATGTATCAGCACGGGCGTAACCGCGTTCTTGTAATTTTTTGTATTGCTCATCAATTTGCTTAGTAACGGGCAGAGCAACGCCCAGTTTTTGAGCCTCTTCCATGCATATTGCTAAGTCTTTGCGCACCCAATCAACCGCAAAGCCAAAATCAAAATCATTGTCCATCATGGTTTTAGTGCGGTTCACCATCTGCCACGAACCTGCAGCGCCGTGTTGCAAAACATCAACAATGGTTTTCGCCTCAATACCTTCTGCTTTAGCGAGTGTGATGGCTTCGGATAAGGTTTGTAGTGTGCCAACAAAACATATCTGATTAATCATTTTAAGCACCTGACCTTGACCTGATTCACCAATCAAAGTCACTGCTTTGGCGTAAGTATCAATAATAGGTAATACAGTGTCGAACGCTTGTTGATCACCACCAACCATTACGGTCAATACGCCATTTTCAGCACCTGCTTGACCACCTGAAACAGGGGCATCAAGAAATCCCAACCCCTTTTCTTTTGCCTCTTTACTTAATTCACGGGCAATAATGGCAGAGGTTGTGGTGTGATCTACTAAAATCGCCCCTGCCTTTGCTGTACTCATAATCTTAGTATAAATTTCGCGCACATCATTGTCATTGCCAACATTGGTAAGAATAATATCGGCATTCTTTGCAGCCTCTTCGGGTGTTTGTGCAACCTGACCTTTATATTCAGTTACCCACTTTTCTGCTTTTGCTGTAGTACGATTAAATACGGTTACATCGTAACCTGCATTGGCAAGATGCCCCGCCATGGGATAACCCATTGCACCTAAACCTAGAAAAGATATTTTCATTTTTCATCCAGAATGTTGTAAGAATAGAAAATATAGCATAGGTTGAACTGCCAGAAAAAACACAGAGATGATGTATTTTACACAATGCAATTTATCGGTTTAAGGGTGATTAGCATTCAGACGACATCGTTCTGAGAATTTATTCAAAATGGTTTCAAGTAAGGCTTTCACGACAGGATCTTCTTCTCTTGATTTTAAATAGGCTATGCGTAAAGGGAGCGTGAACGCCTCGCCGGGCCAAACAACGATTTCTCCTTTTTTAAGCATGGCATCAGCCTCATCATCGCGGATAAAAGCTAGACCGACACCTGAACGTAACAAGGTCGCTGTCGAATCTTCGGTAGCACTTGATGTTACCCATGTGGGTTGATTTTTTGTCTCTGCAAAAACATGGCTAATAAATTTGTGATAAATGCAAAGTGGCTCAGGGTAAATCCAAGGTAATTGGGCGAGCGCTTCGGTATCTGCATTTTTTAATTGCTCTTTCCATTTTGGGGCTGCAGCAATCACGGCATGCGTGGTACAAAGATCAAGATGATTTAGCCCTTCGTAGGTGTTGTCACCTGAGAAAAAACAAATATCAAGTAAGCCCGAGCTGACCTTTTTGATTAATTCAACCGAAGTACCTTGAGTAAGTTGTATTTTTAAGCTGGGATACAATGTCATCAAAGCTAAATGCCATTTTGCGAGCAAGAGATATTCAGCATCTGTGTTTAGACCTACTTTCGCTTGCCCTGTTAGTTCACCTTGTAATGGTCTTGCCTTTAACTTGAGGTCGTTACTAGCATTTAAAACAAGCTGTGCTTTATCACGTAAAGACTCGCCATCACTGGTTAAACGCATTCCTTTTGAAGTACGTTCAAACAGTTTTATTTCTAGCTCTTCTTCTAAGGCTTTGATATGCGCGCTTACCGCAGGCTGGCTAGTAAAAAGGCGCTCAGAAGCTTGGGTTAAATTTCCCGTTTCGGCGACAGTGACAAAGGTGCGTAGTTGATAAAGTTCCATAAAGCAATCATGTCATTAATCTTGATAATGAACAATCGGGAATTCTGATACCCCCCTTTTGATAATACGATTGGATAGTTTTTGGTGGTAAGCGCTTAATAGATTCATGGATACCTGTAGGGGGTACTTCATAATCGGAAGCTCTTAGTTTCTAGGAGCTTCCACCTATAAATTATTCAGGAGGCACGTTATGTCAACTTACATCGAAAACAACCATCACAATAATATTTCACGGTACTTGCCACCTTGTGAGGCTCCAAAAGGATTTTCTGCGGGGCAGATTATAAAGAAGGTAAATTTTTGGGCAAATCGCTCACGCCAGAGAAAGCAACTTGCACGTTTAGATGGGCGACTGTTGGCAGATATTGGAATTACTGCCGAACAGGCGAAGATTGAAATCGCTAAACCCTTTTGGAAATAGCTTCTAAAATCTCTGATTAGCCAAGCTAAACCCCCCCAGCTAACTCATTAGCTGGGGGCTCGCAGATAAGAGCTCATAAATTCCCCATAAAATTCACTTGCAAAATCATCAATAAAACAGTCAAATAGCGTTACCCCTAAAAGGAGATAACCCCAATGACTAAGTTTTTACTCGTTTTTTTCAGCTTCGGATGGCTGAGAGGATTAGATTTTTTACCCCCTTTGTTGCTACGCCTGTTTCTAGCGCCCTTGTTATATGTATCTGGTAGCCAAAAGCTAGGCATGTTCACGGGTGAATATTCCAAATGGAACCCACTAAGCTGGTTTAATTTAGATAACCCCGTACATCAAGCTACATCTGCAGGTTTAGCTAAAATGCCACTTATTGGTGATTCTCTTGCAGGTCTTTTGACAACATCGATTGGCTGGTTAGAAATCATCGGTGCATTGTTATTGTTGATTGGTTTTGCAGTTCGCTGGGTTTCATTGCCACTATTGGCATTAGTTGCTTTAACGGCAATTGTTGCGTTAAACGGTCAAGACATTGTTGCTACCTTCAAAGAAATGCTTATGACTCATGGTTACACGGACATGAGTAACTCAGTATTTAGTAAAGCAGTAATTTACTTCTTAATGTTGCTAACCTTATTCTTTATGGGTGCAGGTCGCTTCTTTAGTGTTGATTGGTTCTTGCACCGTCGTTTACATAAGAAGGTTCTTGCCGCAGATACTGTTGAAAATGTGAAGCATGTCCATCAAGATATTGAAGATCCATTTGATTTGGATAATACAACGGATGAGAAATTATAATTCTTTAAGAGAATTCATTCGGTATACAAAAAAGGACGCATCTAGCGTCCTTTTTTGGTTCTGTT
>CAZSXI010000032.1:0-1784 GCA_964611045.1 uncultured Cocleimonas sp.
TTTTTGTAGTACCACTCATAATAATTGTAGGCACGATCAAACACAGACGTTGCACCTGTGATTAAGGGAATACTTCTACATTCTTAACGGGACACTAGTGACGTTTTGCACATAAAAATTAGGTTTTAAGGCTAATACTCAGCCATAAACCTAGCGCAATACAAGCGCCACCGAGTAGATGATAGAGCTGAATACTTTCACCTAGGAAAACTACTGCCATCAAAGCGCCAAAAAGTGGCATGAGGTGGATGAATTGTCCACCAGTGGCTGCGCCGAGTTTTTGCATTCCATAATTCCATGCGAGATAAGCAAAAATTGAAGGAAAAATTGCAATATAGGCGAGTGCTTTGATCATGCCACTATTCCAAACGATAGGCGCTTCATTGAATGGGTTGATCAGCAATAAAGGAATTAAAACGATTGTGCCAATAATTACCATAGCGCCTAAAAAGGGTAGGGATGATAGTCCTTCGGGTCGTAAATATTTTAAGAATATCGAATATAATGCCCAATCAAGGGCTGCTAACAACATCCATAAGTCGCCTTTGTTTATACTGAGGTTTTGGATGACTGCTAAATCAAGGCGCGTGAGTATTACAAACACCCCTATCAATGAAACAACCACACCGAAAATTTGCTTCTTGGATATTTTCTCTTTAAAGAAAACACCCATTATCACTAAGATGAAAATGGGGATGAATGAGTTCAATAATGTAGCATTGGTTGCAGTCGTGAATTGCAAAGCGATATAAGCCAGTGTGTTAAATGCACTGATGCTCAAAACTGCAAGAAAGCATATCTGCCAAAAATGCGCTTGAATCACTCTGCGTTGTTGCCACATTGGTTTGATTACAAAAGGTAATAGTATCAACATCGCTAGTAGCCAGCGCCAAAAAGATAAAGTGATGGGCGCAACTTGATCTGATACTACCGCTCTACCTACTACGAAATTACCCGCCCAAAAAAGGGGTGGTAAAATCATAATGAAATAGGGGAGAGCTTTGTTGTCTAGTAATTTCTTAAAAACATTACTCATCATCTATCATTGCTTTTAAGGTGCGAGAAGCAAATTCACGGCGATAAATAACGAGTGAAACCAATATAGTCGCTAAAATAAACATCACAGGATGAATAAACCAAGCAAGAGCCGCCAAAGCAAACTCAAAGCCACGCATACCTTCGATAAAATGTTGAGTTGATCGGTTAAGCACGATGCCAAGATTATTGGCATAAGTGAATAGGCTTTCGTCTGTCTCAAACGTATCAGGCGCAGCACCAATCATGATTACGGTTGAATTATATTGGCGCAGCGACCATACCAGTTTAAAAAAGGCATAGATAAAAATTAGCACCATGAGAAAGAGCTTGAGCTTCCAAAAGGCGGCAGAGACTTGTTGTGAATAGGGGATATCATGGAATATTTTTAAAGCTTCATCTACTACACCAAATACTGCAATCAAACTAGCAAGCACTAAGATGCTGGTAGATGCAAAAAAGGAAACACTGCGCATGAGGTTGCCAATAAGAGCAACATCAGACATACGATTTTCACGCTCCAGTAAATGTAACATCCACTGATTGCGGTAATTTCTGGATATGCTACTTAGCGTGGTTTTATCATTGTCTTTACGGTGTCTACCGATCCAAGCAATGCTGTACCAAGCGGAAAAAAATAGCAATAAGGCGAAAATATCCAAGAAGGAAATATCAGGAGGCATAGTCAGCACTCTAATAGATGTTTAGAGCGAGTATAGATGAGTCTTAGTTTATTGTTATTTATTTTT
>CAZSXI010000032.1:1884-12109 GCA_964611045.1 uncultured Cocleimonas sp.
GGATTTAATGTTTGATCATTATATCTCATTGTCTTGCCCCTTTGATTTTCTAGCGTTCTTATTATTATTTTGTTTTGTGTTAGATCACTTTTTTATTGTTGATTCTAGCTAATAAGTTGACCTAATCCCCATATACCATTCAAGGTATGAAAAGTATTATAAGACTCTAAGCTGAACGCCAGATGAGCGGTAAGGTTTATTTTATTATTATTTTTATTACAGTCATAATTATTAGCAATAATATTGCATGCTAGGTTTATAGCGAACCAAGTAGCTGAGCCTCATCCTTAGGTGTAAATACTTGTTGCAGTTGATTTTTTAACACGCCATTCATCTCTTGTGAAAGTTTGTGCGACACAGAGATAAACAACTTAATGGCATCGGCGTCATCAATCTCAGTAGGTGTTAGTAAAACGATAGATAACCCTGCAAGCTCTTTATTATGCAGATCTTCTTTTGTTAAAGTCCAGGGGTCAACACCATTAGCGACACGGAACAAGCTCGTTTTGTTCTCTACATTTTCAGTAAAGTAGTGATAAATATCCATATCACCTAACACTAAACTATTTTTCTTTAGGACTTTAGCAACGAGATTCCCATCTAAACCCTTTTTATTATTTGGAGATATAAATAAGATATGCTGTTGTTGTTCAGCAGGCTTAGCATTATTTTTCTGGTCTTGTTTAGCTGGAGTAGGGCTTTGTGACTTCTTTTTAGTCGGCGTACTACCATCGCGCGCTGGAATATCATCCAACACAGAAGTAAAACGTGAGCCATCTTCATTCTTTAGATTGGGTAATCGTGTAGTTTTTGCTTGGGGTAGCTTCGAGCGACTAATGCGACTGATAATATAAATCGCTAGAATAATAATGATTCCAACGAAGGTGATGATGAGGCTTGTGATGTCCATATTTATAATTAAGTCCGTTTTTTTAGTCCCCTCTACTTAGCAGGGGGAAGGTTAGGGAGGGAGTATAAGTTTTTACTCACTTGCCATCCGTTCGGCTTCATTTACATCTACAGAAACTAAACGTGATACTCCAGGTTCGCGCATTGTCACACCAATTAAATTATCCGCCAGCTCCATTGTCGTTTTACTGTGCGTGATGAAGATAAACTGCACACGATCCGACATCTTTTTAACCAACGCACAAAAGCGCCCAACATTCGCTTCATCCAATGGTGCATCAACCTCATCCAACATACAAAAAGGCGCAGGGTTAAGCTCAAATATCGCAAAGACCATCGCCACAGCGGTTAACGCTTTTTCACCACCTGACATTAGGTGGATACTCGAAATACGCTTGCCTGGAGGTTGCGCCATAATCGAAATACCCGTGGTGAGTAAATCATCACCCGTCATCTCAAGATGCGCGTGCCCGCCCCCAAATAACTGCGGGAACATTTCTTGAAGTCGCACATTGACCTTTTCAAAGGTATCTTTAAACAGGCTACGCGTATCACGGTCAATTTTAGCAATTGCGGTTTCTAACGTTTCTAGCGCAGCAACCAAATCTGCATCTTGCTCATCGAGAAAGACTTTACGCTCGCTTTGTACTTTATATTCATCAATCGCTGCGAGATTGATTGCGCCTAGTCTTGCTACTTTACGCTGAATCTCTTCAATATCACGTTGGTGCGATTGCAAAGTAACCGAATCATTTTTTATTGCTTCGTTAAGGGCATCGCTTAATTTTGTGGCATCAAACTCAGTTTCTGCAAACTGCTCTTGCAATGTTTCTTCACGTACGCTGACTTCTTGCCATTCTAATTTTAGCTTTTCGATTAGCGTGCGGAAGGTTTCAACTTCTTGTTCGGCAAGGTGACGCTTTTGCTCAAGCTCGCGCACCGTATTGTCGATGTTTTGTAAGGCATCACGTGCGGAACTAAGTTCAATCTCAATTTGCTTACGGTGTTCGAGTTGCTTTTCTAACTGCTGCGCTAGTGTGCTTGGGTCTTCACTGGCTTGCTCAGTGCTTTGTTCTTGCAGATTGCTCTTGCGTGTTTGTAATTGTTCAAGGCGACCTTTAAAGCGTTCAAGCTGTTGTTGTGCGCTATTACGTGTGGTCTTAAAGGTTTCCACTCGTACCTGTGTTTCTTGTGCATGCTCGCGCAACTGCTGTGTTTGAACACGCATTTCATTTACAGTTTGTTGCAAGGGCGCATCCTTGCCAGTGAGTTCTGTTTTTTCTTTTTCGAGTGTTTCTAACAACTCCATTGCCGTGTTACGTAAGTGCGTGGCTTTTTCGTGGGCCTCTTGCTCGCGACTTTTACGGGTTTCTAAATCAGTAATTTCCAATAACACACGCTGTTGATTTGATCGTGTTTGTTGAATACGATTTTCAGTGGTAGAAATCACCGATTGCGCCTGTGACTCCTCACGGTGTAACTGGTTTACGTTATTTTGTAATTGGGTTTGCTGTTCTTTTAGTTGATCGCTTTGTTCTTTGCCCGCGTCTAAAGTAGTTTCATGTTTAACGAGCGATGCTTTGAGAGCTTCAATTTTTGTCTGCGTGCTTTCAATCTCTTTTTGACGAGCAAGCACACCATCTTGTTGACTGCCTTTATCTTGCGCTTGCATCTTCAACCAGTTTTCACCGACCAACACACCCTCACGCGTGATTAGCATTTCACCACTTTTCAACTTGGATTTTTGTTTGAGTGCATCATCAACATTATCCGCACAATAAATGTGTGAGAGCAGGGCGTGTAGCGATTTTGGCTCGCTAACTTTCTCCGCTAATGAATTTATAGGTGGTTTAAGCGAGGTACTTGAAGCAGTAATAAATGAAGCAGAAACAGAAGGCGCATCACGCATCAGTTTTTCAAGCTCAGCCGTAGAAGCTAATTGCAGTGATTCCAATAAATCACCCAGCACAGTTTCTAAGGCTTTCTCCCAACCAGATTCAACGCTAATAGACTCTGCCAAACGTGGCGCATTTTGCATTTGGTGATTGTTTAACCAAGCATCACGCGCTTTGGCGAAACGCTTACCACCCTCTTTATTTAAGCCCGCTTGTTGTAAAACTTCGAGCGAAGCCAAACGACCCGTGAGTGATTGTAACTGCGAACGCGTTTCTTCCAGGGCTTTCCGCGCGCTTTGATTGCTATCGCTCAGTGCTTGAACCGCTTGCTTACCCGACTCAAAATCAGTTTGTGCCTGCTGGCTCTTCTCTTTAAGTTCAACAAGTTTAGTTTGTTGCTGTTTTAACTCAACTTCGTGCGCATCCGTATTAAAAACGCCTTGGTCTGTTTGTAGTTTTAACAAACGACCCGCAATGTGTTGCAACTGGCTTTCAAACTGCTCCATGCGCGTGCGTTCAACTTGTGCCTGCTGTGCTGGCACTGTAAGGCGTTGTTGCATATTGTGCCACGCGTTTTGCCAAGTGGATAGCTGTGCCTCTGCCTTGTGCAGTGTTTCGCTTGATTTATCGAGATCAGCACGTTGTGTTTCAAGCTTAGGCTCAAGCGTTTCTAACTCTTGGTTTGCAGTCTCTAATTGTTTTTGATCTTCTTCTGCATGGATATTGGCAGCCGCTAACTCTTCGTCAACCTGTATCTGTTCACGCTTTTGGCGTTCTAATAATTCTTTTTGATGCTGAATGGTTTGCTCTAAACGCGAAATTTCAGAACCCGCTTGATAAAAGTTTGCCTGCACCTTGTTAAAACTTTCATTGGCTGTCGTATGCGCGCTACGTTGTGATTCGATTTTGTTTTCAAGCGAGCGTTGCTCGGCTAATTGTGCTTGGTGTTTGGTCGCATTTTCATTAATCACATTTTGACGAATTGTAATATCATCTTGTACTTTTTTAAGGCGAAGTAGAATGAGTTCAGCACTGGTTTTACGTTCTTGGTGTTTGAGTGTTTTAAAACGCTCTGCCGCGTTGGCCTGACGATTAAGATGGCTAATATTCTTTTCTAACTCATCACGAATATCGGTTAAGCGATCTAAATTCTCACGCGTGTTTTTAATGCGTCTTTCGGTTTCACGGCGACGCTCTTTATATTTTGATACACCGGCGGCCTCTTCTAGTGTGGTGCGCAACTCTTCAGGTTTTGCTTCAATCAAGCGAGAAATCATGCCCTGCTCAATAATCGCATAACTGCGCGGACCAAGACCTGTGCCCATAAAAATATCGGTAATATCACGGCGACGACAACGTGTGCTGTTCAAGAAGTATTTTGATTGCCCATCACGCGAGATTTCACGCTTGATACCAATCTCAGCATACTTGGCGTATTCACCGCCCAAGCTACCGTCCGAGTTATCAAATAATAATTCAACCGAAGCTTTGCCGATGGGTTTGCGCGAGGATGAGCCACTAAAGATAACATCGTCCATCGACGAACCACGAAGATGCTTCGCCGAGCTCTCACCCATCACCCAACGCACCGCATCAATGGTGTTTGATTTTCCACAGCCATTCGGCCCAACGATACCCGTCAGGTTACTGCGTAAATCAATCGTGATCGGATCAACAAATGACTTAAAGCCAGCAATTTTAACTTTATCGAGGCGCATTTATTGATTAATTAACAGTATTTTTAATCTGAAAGGGGAAGGTTTTTGGCATAGCCGCTAATAATAGGTAAACATAAGGTGGGATTCAATGAAAAAAGGTGTTTTATAGAGTCCACCCCCCTTGTTTTTTGCTTTTTTGTACGCTCTAGGCGTTAAACGGCAAGCTCTAATAATTGAGTTATTCGTTTTAAACAACAAAACGATAAGCTCACTAAAAGACTATCGCTACACCTTCCGAAGGAAGTGTCGATAGTGGTTGAAGCGAAGTTTAATACCAATTTAAATACAAAAAAGCAAAAAAACAGGAGGGGCTTTTTTTAGCTAGCAGAACATGCCATATCTTGCCCACAACATAAGGGTGACTTGATTTTTCCGTGTCCATTAGGGCATTCAGAAACTTGCACTTCAGATCCATCTTCTAATTCTAATGTGCCATTTTCAAGTGGTGAATCACACTCACCGCAAGATGCATTAACGCTCATTCCACATAAATCGCATTTGTAAGTAGCCATTTTATTATCCTTTTGGTTTGGTTGTATTCAACAGTGATTGGTAGTATTCAATAATGATTGTAGCAAGATAACGTAGTTATTGATTAAAAACCTTATGCTTGTAATAGTTTTTAGATGTATTAAGGAAGTCCTGATCAAATCCTAATCGACTTAATCAGGGCTTCCTCAAGTGTTTAACGCATCTTTTGATCTTCTTATATTCAATAGTAGTACAACTAAAAGCAAAATTGCGGGCAGAATAAAAACAGTCAGTGCACTACTTAGCTCAATTTGCATAGCATTGGCTACCAGTTCCGCAGGCATGTTTGCAAAACTTATTGCTATTTCATTTTGTTGGTAGGCGTATTTTCCCCAGGCTAAAGCTATGATAATCACGGTAAAGATATTGAATAACTTGCGTCCGCTATCTAACTGTTTAATTAATTTAACGCCGATATAAATAGCCGAGAGTGTAGTCAGTATGGTGGTGATGGTTAAAATGGTTGCATACATTTCATCAGATGATAAAGACTCAGAATCACCGGATGTAGCTTGAAGAACAAAAAGTGTTAGTAAACTAAAAAGACTGGCAATAAGAAAGAAGACCCCCGCAAAAGCGATGATAAATCCCAGTGTTTTTGGAATCTCGCTTGGTTTTTTCTGGCTCTTGTTTGTGTGTTGTTTACTCGAGTTGTGTGTGTTGCTAGTTTCACTCATGCTGACTCTCACTTTTTTATTGAGCGATAGATTAGCGCTTTATCATTGAAATTGATATTAACTAAATAATCCAGATGTTTATCTTTATATCATGATAGGCATGTAAATTCATTTTTAAGGGAAATAGAGTAAGTTAATTTGGAATTTTAACTACCGTGCTAGCTACATGTGCTTTATTCTTTTGCATCGCAGACACATAACGAGGCCGTAGAAAAACCCTCCGCTCTCGCCTCAAACGCCGATATAACTTTTTAAAAACTGACTAACACTCTCTCGCAAATAGACCTTAATTTCAGGTATTTGTGGAATAAATTGAAAATCCCCTGCCAGTTCGATAGAGGTTGTTAATAAGCATGCAAAACGATAACCTCACAAAAAGACTATCGCTAAATATTCCAAAGGAAGTATCTATTTCTATTTCTGGTAGAAGCGAAGCTTGGTGTCACTTTCACGTACAAATCGGCAAAAAAAGGGGGAGGTGGACTAAAAATTGGGCATTTAATATTCAATCCTTACAATATTATCGTGCAATAGTCTCAATATCGTTGTTTTATAGGCCGTTTATATGAATTTTTTGACAGGGGAAAAGTAATAACTTAATCTAAGTGTAAGCAGTCACAAATAAAAATAATAGATTATATTTTATAATACGCTTTTGTGAGTTTAGGTCAGTTCTTAAGCCTTAATTTGTCGTTATCTTTCATGCCACAAAATATAAATTGATTTAAAATCGAATTACTAGGAATAATAATGTTCACTACCAGTAGGTCAGAACCCAACAAAATTAAAGATGGTGAAGGTGTAAAAGCATCCTCTTTAGTTGAGGATGACTCGACTTTTGAGCGACGAAACACTAGAGGTGAGCGCCGTTTTCCTTTAGAGAGACGAAGGGCATTTAGTAGCTTATCCACAGGATTGGATAGAAGAGAGAAAAAGCTAGAACAAAGACGAAATGATATTGATCGTCGTGAAATTGATCAACAATCGAACACGGTAGCTGAAAGCGTTAATAAATTAGAGCTAAATGCAGCAAGCATCGATGGTTTTATTAACGACCAGATGCTTATTGTTAATAAAATAACTAAACTATTACCTTTTAAAAAAGGTTCAGAATTCAGTCAAATAGAAAACGATATTCAAAATATTTACGCTGACATTAAGACTTTAATGCAAAAAGAAGAATATTTATTATGCCTCTACTTAGAAACAAACAATACTAAGTTAACTAAAGTTCATATCGATAAACTTTTATCAATAATTAATACTGATATCAGTAAGCTTAGCGATGAGCTAATGCAATTGGCAGAAAGTTATTATATCGCAAAGATTAATCAAACCAATATCGGTTTTGTTCAACTCGATTTGAACACTATTCGTGAGAAGATTATTATCTGTCTCTATAAGAAAAAAAAGCACCTCTACCCGATATATATAATGTAATCAGGGTGAATTCAGCTATTACTTTTACAAACTTGTAATAATAGTTGAAGTGATTTTTGTCCCATCTCACGCGTATATTCAATATTACGCGTAGGAATATTTTCAGGATTTGGATAATGCGCCAAAACCTTTTCAATGCTTGCCTCTCGAATCAAATGCACCATAGGGTAGGGTGAGCGATTAGTGTAGTTACTGGCATCATTCGTATCGACGCCATCAAAACAATAGTCAGGATGAAAACTCGCGAGCTGGTAAACGCCTTCATAGCCCTGCTGGTGCATCAGCTCATTAGCAAGATCTAAAAAATCTAGATAATCATCAAAGTCAGCTAAACCATTGGGGAGAATAAGCAAGCTGGTTTCTAGACCATCATCATCGTCAGATTCTCGATCGAGTTGCTCGCAGGAGTAGATTAGCTCTTGCAGTTGATTTTCTAGTTTATCGTTGATGACAACTTCATAATGTATACCGCCTTTATCACCCTTGTCAAAAGCACGTTTGGCAAACGGGCAGATATTGTGTTCAATGATAAAGTCGCTGAGCCAGCATTGTGTTTGTTTAATTATTTGGATGCTATCAGTCATTATTTATAGCAAACCTGATGTGATATTTTTCATGATGTTATCTACACTTATTATTACATTTTCAAGGGTAAGTATTGTCTATAAATAGACGGTGGAATGATATGATCAAAGGCATGAGCCAATCAAAAAACATTGCTGAAACAATCTTACAGGGATTTAATAATCACTACAGAATTTTCAGTGAGATAACGGAAGGTGCACAGCAACGATTTGAAAATGCGGATTGGAAAGCAGAACGTAAAAATTCACGTTTGCGTATTCAGTTTTATGACTCGCGGGTGGATGAAGCGATTGAAGCGCTAGAAAAAGCGTATGAGATGCAACCTTTTTCAAACAACGACTGGGCTGAGGTAAAATCACAATTTGTTCTTTTGTTGCAAAACCATCAACAGCCAGAATTAGCAGAAACATTTTATAACTCATTGTTTTGCCGAATTTTTAAACGTGAATATTATACCAATGACTATATTTTTATTCGCAGTTCAGTTTCTACAGAATACATTCAATCAGATGTACCAACCTATAAAGCTTATTATCCTGCAAAAAGTGGTTTCTTTTCATCCATCGAACATATCTTAAATCAGTTTACGCTCACCCTACCGTTTGAAAACTTTAAACGTGACAATCGTCATATTGCTCAATCAATTTGTAAAGTCTTTAAAAAAGGTAATCGCACGGCTGAACTGAATTTTCAATACCAAGTTATCAATACCTTATTTTATCGTAACAAAGCCGCTTACATAGTAGGTAAAGCAATCAATGGGCACGATGAATATCCGTTTGCAGTAGCGTTATTAAACAATGAAAAAGGCGCTATTTATGTCGATGCTTTACTTATTGGCCAAGATTCTGTTTCGCAGTTATTTGGCTTTTCATACGCTTATTTTATGGTTTCCCACCCTGTACCCTCTGCCATTATTTATTTTTTACAAGGTTTAATGCCAAGACGAAAAAAGGAAGGTTTGTACTCTTCTATAGGTTTTCAAAAGCAGGGTAAAACAGATTTCTACCGAGGTTTTTTGCATCACTTAGACTATTCAGATGATGACTTAATACTTGCCCCAGGTATCCCGGGTATGGTGATGTCTGTATTTACATTACCGTCGTATCCTTATGTTTTTAAAATCATTCGTGACTATTTTGCCCCACCCAAAGAGATCAGCCGTCAACAAGTAGAAGAAAAATATCAGTTGGTAAAACAGCATGATCGAGTAGGGCGAATGGCGGATATGCTGGAGTTCTCAAAAGTCGTTTTACCGCTTAATCGTTTTACACCAGAGCTATTAAAAGATTTAAAAGACACCTGTGAAAGCAGTATTAGTTTTATTGAAAATAAAGCGGGTGAAAAACAGCTAATGATAAAGCACGTGTACATTGAACGTCGCATGTTGCCATTAAACTTAGAATTGGAGATTGCAGAAAAAAATCAGGATGATGCAAGCATTGATCATCTGATTAAATCTTTTGGCAATGCCATAAAAGAACTATCCGCTGCCAATATATTCCCTGGAGACTTGCTCTACAAAAACTTTGGTGTCACAAGGCTAGGGCGCGTAGTCTTTTATGACTACGATGAAATTGTCTACTTAACAGACTGTAATTTCAGAACAAAACCGCAACCCAGAAACCACCAAGAACTCATGTCAGCCACACCTTGGTATAGCGTAGCACCGAATGATATCTTTCCTGAAGAATTTGCAAGTTTCTTACTAGGAAATGATTCGGTAAAAGCCGCATTCATGAAATATCATGCAGACTTATTAGAGGCTGAAACGTGGATCAAAATACAAGAAAATATTGAGAAGGGATTGTATGAAGATGTATTTCCTTATCCTAAAAAGTACAGATTAAAGCGTGATGGCTAGTTTTTAAATATTACAAAGCTTTTAATCGCACCAGCAAGAATATAGTCATGACTCAAATATGGATTGCGCTATGTATCTTTCACTCGCTTTTCTTAAATTCCAATCAAAGCAAGGCAGTACAAATCGGCATAAAACAAGGGAGGTGGACTTAGCAATATAATCAGAAATGACAAATATTCTCTAAAATATTAACCCGTATTTCGCATTCCAGCGGCAATAGCATTAATAGTCAGTAATAATTCATCCAACCACGGTGACTCCTCTTGTGAAGAGATCATGTGTTTGCGGTGTCTGCCCAGTACTGTGATCTGAATATGGTTGAGTGGATCAAGATAAGGTTCGCGACGGCTTAGTGAATACTGTAATAGTGGTGTTTCAGCCATTAATGCATCAATTTGTGCGATACCTAAAACTTCTTTCACTGTGCGATGATATTCTTCTGCAATTTTACTGTAGATGCTCATCGAAAGTTCTTTCTCTGACCATAAGCCCGCGTATTCTTTTGCTATATCCATCTGCGCTTTAAACAAAGCCATTTGAACATTGCTCAATAATGAACGGAAGAAGGGCCAGTTTTGGTACATATCGCGTAATAGCTCTTCACCA
>CAZSXI010000033.1:0-4149 GCA_964611045.1 uncultured Cocleimonas sp.
ATAAAAAAGGTGTTGAAGCTGTTCGTGAAATTGTAAAAGCTTGTGGTGCTTTAAATGTCGAATGTTTGACGCTGTTTGCCTTTAGCAGTGAAAACTGGAAACGCCCCGAAGAAGAAATAAAAAATCTTATGGGATTGTTTATGCTGGCGCTAGATCGCGAAGCAAAATCCATGGCGCGCAATAATGTACGACTGCAAATTATTGGTGATCTCAGTTTTTTTTCAAAAAAACTCCAAGAAAAAATTACTCAAGTGGAAGAACTCACTGCACATTGTGATGGTTTGCGTCTAATTGTTGCAGCAAATTACGGTGGGCGTTGGGACGTTACTCAAGCGACCAAAGCACTTGCTAAAAAAGTCGCATCAGGTGAAATGGATGCGGACTTAATCAATGAAGATGATATCTCATCCCGTTTAAGTACGGCAGGTTTGCCAGACCCCGATTTATTTATTCGTACAGGTGGTGAGAAGCGCATCAGTAATTTTTTGATCTGGCAAATGGCCTATGCTGAATTAGTATTCACAGATACCTTATGGCCTGATTTTGATACGAATGAGTTAAAAAAAGCGATTGCAGATTACTCGTCTCGACAGCGACGTTTTGGGAAAACCAGCGAGCAAGTCGTGGCAGATAAAGCGGCGATCTCAAAAAAATAAGGAATAAAAAATGGATTCAGCGCTTAAACAACGCGTTATTACAGGTGTTGTGTTAATTATTGCAGTGTTATTGGGTGTGTTGCTTTTGCCCAATACAGTATTTGCAGTTGCGGCTTTAATAGTTTTTATCAGTATCGGTGGTTGGGAGTGGAGTAGGCTTGTTGAAATAACAGGGCAAACACGTGGGTTATTTGTAGTGGGTTTATTGGTAGTAGCCCTGATTGCTTATTTTGTAAAAGACTTGCGCTGGGCTTTTATCGTCGCTGGCGTTATCTGGTGGGTGTCTGTCCTTGTGTTGTTAGCGATTTACGAACAAGGAACCTATTTTTATAAAAATAATCCGTGGTTGTTGCGCCTTGCGGCTTTTTTAGTGCTAGTTCCTGCTTGGATTGCTTTAATTACACTGCATCAACATTATCCTTTATTGGTTTTATACCTCATGTTTTTGGTCGCTATTACTGATAGCGGTGCTTACTTCACTGGTAAAGCGTTTGGTAAGAATAAACTAGCACCTGAATTAAGTCCTGGGAAAACACGCGAAGGCATGTTTGGCGGTGTGGCAGGAGCGATTGTTTGGTCTATTTTAGGCGCATGGTTTTTTGATTTGCCAGCGAATGAGTGGTTGTACTTTATCTTACTTTCTTTGGTTGTTGCTTTTATGTCGGTTTCGGGCGATTTGTTTGAAAGTTTGATTAAGCGAGAAGCAAAGCAGAAAGATTCGGGCAATATTTTGCCGGGGCATGGCGGAATTTTAGATCGTGTCGATGGCTTAATTGCAACCTTGCCCTTGTTTACACTGGGTATATTCTGGGGTGCTGTGCCAGTATGACTGTCGTAGGCTCAAAGGGTATTTGTATACTCGGTGCGACAGGTACCATTGGTGTAAATACCTTAGATGTTATTGCGCGTCACCCTAAGCAATATCATGTCGTTGCACTTTCTGCGAATAGTAATGTAGAAAAGTTGGCACAACAATGCATTGAAGTAGAGCCTCGGTATGCAGTGATGGTCGATGAGGCTGCTGCTGAACAATTACAACAGCACCTTAAAAAGACTGCTTGTGAAACAGAAGTATTAGCAGGTAAACAAGCCTTAGAGCAGATTGCCATCTTGCCAGACGTTGATTATGTGATGGCTGCAATCGTTGGGGCAGCAGGTTTGTTGCCTAACTTAGCCGCTGCAAAAGCGGGTAAACGCGTTATGCTTGCGAATAAAGAATCCTTGGTAATGTCGGGAAAACTTTTTATGGACGCTATCCGTGATAACCGTGATAAAGGCGCGGAGCTATTGCCGATAGATAGTGAACATAATGCTATTTTTCAATCCATGCCGGCTCTTGTTAATGGAGAGCAGCACAAAGCAGGGGTAACAAAAATACTACTGACAGCATCAGGAGGACCATTTCGTACGCGAGACATACATACTTTGTGCGATGTTACGCCTGAGCAGGCAGTTGCACACCCAAATTGGGTGATGGGGCAAAAAATATCGGTTGATTCGGCCACTATGATGAATAAAGGTTTGGAAGTAATAGAGGCTTGTTGGTTGTTTGATATGTCAGAAGATCAGATTCAGGTGGTGATTCATCCGCAAAGTATGATTCATTCGATGGTGTCTTATACTGATGGATCGGTGTTGGCTCAGTTGGGAAATCCTGATATGCGCACACCCATTGCCTATGCGCTAGGTTATCCGATGAGAATTGACTCGGGTGTTGAGCAATTAGATATTTTTGATGTGGCGCGCTTAGATTTTGAAAAGCCAGATTTTGAAAGATACCGTTGTCTACAGCTGGCTTATGATGCCCACCGTATTGGCGGTTATGCCACAATAGCGCTTAATGCAGCGAATGAAGTAGCGGTTGAGGCGTTCTTAAAAAAGGAAATTAGCTTCACGGCCATACCACTTGTCATAGAAAATGCGTTAGAGCACGCCCCTGTTGGGACACCTGATAAAATTAATGATATACTTGCTCAAGATTTAGCCAGTCGTCATGTAAGTAATGACTATTTGGCTACGTCATAGACAACTATGAGACCTTTGCACGAGAGTATGGGGAGAGTAAAAATAGTGTAATTTTTCCTATTTTTCTTAAAATTGAGGTGAATAGCAGGGCTATTGACCGAGTTTTTAGGGAAAATAGGGAAAATAGGGAGAATTTAAGCATTTTTAGCAAGCTTACCGTTTTGTTGTTTAAAACGGATAACTTGATTATTAGAGCTTTAGCCGTTAATCCGTCATGTCTCTCGTGCAAAGGTCTCAACTATAAACAATAATAAGAAATAACTTTCTAAAGAGCTTATCAAACTAATATGACAATACTAATCGCAATCGCAGCTTTTCTTGTAGCTATCGCAATCCTTGTGGGTATTCATGAATTCGGTCACTTTTGGGTGGCGCGAAAACTGGGCATAAAAATCATTCGCTTCGCTATCGGCTTTGGTAAACCACTGTGGACATATAAATCAAAAGATAAAGATGGTACAGAATTTGTACTTGCAGCTATTCCTATGGGTGGTTATGTGAAAATGCTTGATGAACGCGAGGGCGATGTTGATCCTGCAGAAAAGCACCGTGCGTTTAATACACAGCCTGTTTGGAAGCGTTTTCTAGTGGTACTTGCGGGGCCAATGTTTAACTTCATTTTTGCTATAGCTGCATTTGCTGTCATACAAATGATGGGTGTTGATTCAGTGCGTCCTTATGTGGGTGAAATAACACCAAACACACCTGCAGCACACTCTGGATTTGAAGATAAAGATAAAATTTTAGCAATTAATGATATTGATATTCAATCAATGCAACAGGTTCGATTAACGCTTTTAAACGAGTATTTAATCAATCCTGATTTAACTATTCATGTAGAAACAAAATCAGGTAGCAAAGCTAGTCGTCGCTTGGATTTAAGTGATACGCGACTTTTATCTGATGAAAAGGATTATTTTGCAAAAACAGGCATGAGTTTTTGGCGACCACCACACTCTATTAGTGTGGCGAAAGTAATGCCAAATACTGCAGCATTAGATGCTGGAGTGAAAGTTAATGATAAGGTGCTTAGTGTCGATGGAAAAGAAGTAACGTCAGGAAAATTTTTCTCTGATTATATTAATGCACATGCAGGGCAATCAGTGCAGCTTGGTGTAGAGAGAAACGGAAGTAAGACAACATTGGTTATAACACCACGTTTAACAGAAATTGAAGGTGTAAAGCGTGGATTAATCGGTGTCGCGTTGAAGGCAGATTATTCTGAAGCTGATGTAAAGGATTTGTTCTTCACTCGTCAAGCTTCTTTTGCTGAATCGATTAAGTTTGGATTTACAGAAACCTATAGTTTATCGGTTATGACACTAAAAGTGATGGGCAGATTGATCACAGGTGAAGCATCACTTAAAAATATATCTGGTCCGATAACTATCGCTGATTATGCAGGAAAGAGTGCGTCGGTCGGGTTTTCTGCCTTCCTTACTCTAATGGCTATTGTGAGTTTAAGCCT
>CAZSXI010000033.1:4249-11901 GCA_964611045.1 uncultured Cocleimonas sp.
CGTCGGTCGGGTTTTCTGCCTTCCTTACTCTAATGGCTATTGTGAGTTTAAGCCTAGGGGTACTAAATTTACTTCCAATACCTTTGTTGGATGGAGGGCATTTAATGTACTACATCGTCGAACTGGTCAAGGGAAGTCCGGTTTCAGAAAAGGTTGAAGCGATTGGAATGCGTATAGGGATGAGTTTCGTGGGCGTTCTAATGGTTGTGGCTATATATAATGATATTGGTCGATTGATTAATTAAGATAAGTAACACACTCAATCGCCAGAAAATAAAGAAAGTTAGGGTAATAATATGAAAAACCAAGTAATAAAAGCTTCTCTCGCAGGTTGTTTGCTCGCACTGAGTCAAGGTGTTTGGGCTGATAGTTTTGTCCTTAAAGATGTTCAAGTCAGCGGTTTAGAACGTGTTGCAGCGGGTACTGTTCTTAGTAATATTCCTGTCCGTGTTGGACAAACATTTGATGATCAAATGACCGCAAATATTGTTCGTTCTCTTTTTAAAACGGGTCTGTTTGACGATGTGAATATAAGCCGTCGCGGTGATGTCTTGTTGGTAAAGGTTCGCGAGCGAGCTGCTGTAGGTGAGATTAAAGTTACCGGCAATCATGTAATTGAAACTAAAGCATTGCTTGCAGCGCTAAAACAAGCGGGTGTGGCTAAAGGACGCCCTTTAGATAAATCAGCACTTAATAGAATTCAGCGTGAAATAAAACAGCAATATTTATCACGTGGTAACTATGCGGCAAATGTTGAGACAAAAATTCAAAAACTGCCACGTAACCGCGTTGGTGTAAACATCAAGATTCAAGAAGGCAGTATTGCGCGTATTAAGCGCTTCAATATTAGTGGCAACAAAGCTTATTCAGAAGCTGCACTTAATAAATTAATGGAGTCTGGTACCAAAGGTAAATTTTCGTTCTTTAGTAGTCGTGATAAATATTCTAAAGAAAAATTAGTGGGTGATATTGATAAGCTAACATCATTTTATCGTGATAGAGGCTATTTGAACTTTAAGGTGCTATCAAGCCAAGTGGCATTATCAAAAGATAAAAAATCAGTTTTTGTGAACTTGAATATTAGTGAAGGTGATCAGTACCGTATTGGTAAAGTGAAGGTTCTTGGTGATACAGGTATTAACAAAAATGAGATAAAGAATATTGTTAAATTAAAAGAAGGGCAGGTTTTCTCTCAAACATTATTAGCAGAAACACGTAAAAACCTAAAAAATAGAATGGGCAAAGATGGCTTTGCTTTTTCACGTATAGGAATACTTCCCCAAGTAGATAAAGTGAATAAGCGTGTTCATCTTGTTTTTCAAGCAGAAAAAGGTCAACGCACTTACGTTAGACGTATCAATATTCGTGGTAACTTTAGAACCAAGCAAGAAGTTTTTCGCCGTGAAATGCGTCAGCTTGAAAGCTCATTCCTTTCTAAAGAAAAAGTGGCTCGTTCAAAAGTGCGCATTCAGCGTTTATCATTTGTTGAAAGTGTAAAAATCACAACCTCTCCAGTGGCAGGCCGTAGCGACCAAGTTGATTTGGATGTGACGGTTGTTGAGACTTCTTCAAACCGTTTTAATGCAGGTATTGGTTATTCTGGTGGTGGTTTGTTATTTAATGTGGGTCTTACTCAAAACAATTTTATGGGTACGGGTAAAAGCCTCTCAGTTAGTGCTGCAAACAGTAGCGCGACTAAAAGCTTTCGTGTGAGCTATAACAACCCTTATCATACGGTTGACGGCGTTGGTCGTGGTTTTAATGTTTATTACAATCAAACAGATGCCAGTGAAAATGATCTTTCTGATTACACCAGTAATGCTTATGGTGCAGATATTAATTACACCATTCCAATTACAGAAGATAACTCAGTGCGCTTTAGTTTGGGTGGTGAGCATCGTGAGATTATTACTTCAGCATCCACGCCTAAACATATTACGGATTTTACTACTGCAAACGGAAATGAATACAACAATATTCTTGGCAAGGTGAGCTATGTTCACGATACGCGTGATCGTTTCCTCTTTCCTACAACCGGTCAAAGACAAAGTCTTGCTTTAGAAGTTGGCTTGCCAGGAAGTGACCTAGAGTTTTATAAACTTAAGTATAGAGCTGCGGTTTATAAGCCTGTTACTGAGAAAATGACCTTTGCATTAAAAGGCGGGATTTCTTATGGTGCAGGTTACGGTAAGACAACGGATCTTCCTTTTTATGAGAGGTTCTATGCAGGTGGCATCAGTACGGTGCGAGGGTTTGATAATAATAGCTTAGGTCCTAAAGCAAAAAGTTCTACAGCGCCGTTTGGTGATACGACAGATCCCGCAGGTGGTAATCTAGCAGTAAATGCAAGAGCAGAATTACTCTTCCCAGTACCTTTTGCAGAAGATGTTAAAGGCTTACGCATGAGTGCATTTATTGATGCAGGCAATGTTTTTGAAGATAAATTTGACTCAGCTGATATGCGTTACTCAGCAGGTCTTTCGGCAACATGGATATCTCCATTAGGGCCATTTACAATAAGTTATGCTAAGCCATTGAATGAAAAAGCTGGCGATGATATTCAAAATCTTCAATTCTCTATTGGTGCGAGTTTCTAGGAGGCTGTCCGAGAATTAGAAGCGTAGCGAAAATCACAGGAATGTCATAAGCTGGGCTTACTGAACGAGGCGAATAGTCATTCTATTTAACGATTTCAATAAGTTCAGATTATGATATTCATGGGATTTGCAGTAGTTTCTTAGTTCTCGGACAGCCTCCTAGCATTGTTGGAATAATCTCAGTAGTGTTAAATGTTGCTAACACCTAGTACAATTAGCGATATGATTAGAGATACCAAAAGAAATTATTTCAATAAAGATAGTACTAGTAAAGGCGGTAGACACTCTGTGTTTATCGCCTTTGTCGTTTTTGTACGCTCCTTTATTGCGCTATTAGTGTTTGTGGGATTACCATCAGTAAACATTGCTTATGCTGAAGAGGTTATTTCTGTTGGTGTGGTTAATGTCACATTTCTAATGGAGAATGCGCCACAGGCAGAAGTTGCCAGTAGTCAATTAAAAGCAAAGTTTATACCCCAAGAACTAAAGCTCTCTAAAGAGTTAGATGAAATTAATGACTTGGAAGTTGAGTTAAAAAAACTCAGTGCATCAAAGTCTGATACGGACTTAATTCGCCAAAAAGAAAGAGAGCTTCGTTCTCACAAGCGGACTCGTAGTAGGTTGTTGCAGGACTTTAGAGAAGAATTACGCTTTGCAAGAGATGCCGCACTTGATGTGGTTCAAAAAGAAGTTTTTAGTGCTATTGATGAGGTTAGAAAAGCAGAAGATATAGATATTATTTTGCAAGATTATATATCGGCGAGTAAACGCGCGGATATAACCCCTCTGGTTTTAGATTTTCTCAATAAAAAATTGGAAGCAGATGCCAGCGTGGGGAAATAAACAATGAGCTTCACTCTTGGTAAACTAGCTGGGCTAACAGACTCGACTATTCAAGGTGACAAAAGTTGTTCATTAGAAGGAGTAGCTTCCTTGTATGAGGCTGATGCTGGATACATAAGTTTTGTTAGCAATCCCAAATATATTAAATTATTAAATACTACTAACGCATCTGCAGTTATATTATCTCCGGCACTCGCAAAAGATTATTCCGGTAATGTATTGATAAATAGTGATCCTTATCTAACCTTCGCAAAAATAGTAAAGTTATTTCATTCAGTTGATAAGATATCAGCTGTGATCCACCCTAGTGCGAGTATTGCTAAGAGCGCGGTTGTCGCAAGTGATGTTAATATCGCGGCAAATGTTGTTATAGGTGATGGCGTAATCATCAACGAAGGTGTGACTATTGGTGCGGGTAGTTTTATAGGTGAAAATTCTATAATTGAAAGTAATGTTTTATTACATTCTAATGTAACACTTTATTCTGATACGGAAGTAGGCAGTCATTCTATTATTCATTCAGGTGCTGTTATTGGTGCAGATGGATTTGGGTATGCCCCCCAAAAAGATAAGAGTTGGTATAAAATTTTACAAGTTGGCAATGTTGTTATTGGTTCTGATGTTGAAATAGGTGCTAGCACTACCATTGATCGAGCAGCGCTAGGCTCAACACAAATAGGCAACGGCGTTAAAATTGATAACCAAATTCAAATTGGGCATAACACTAAAATTGGTGAGCATACCGCTATTGCTGCAGGCACTTTAATAGCGGGAAGCACTACAGTAGGTAAGTATTGCCAAATAGCGGGGGCAGTTGCGATAGCAGGGCATTTGAATATAGCCGATAATGTTATTATCACGGGCAAAAGTATGGTGATAAAGTCAATCGACAAGGCGGGGGTTTATTCATCAGGGATTGCCGCGGATGAGAATAAAAAATGGCGACGTAACGCTATTCGTTTTAGTCAGCTTGATGATATGGCAAAAACCATTAAACGCTTGGAGAAACAATTAGTATCCTTAAGGAGATCCTGATCAAGTCCAATTATCTTAAGCTTGCTAAAACTGCCGATATTTTCCACGAAGATCGGCGCAATAGAATGACTATTACGTCTCACTTCATGAAAAATAGCGACAGTTTTATCGAAGCTTAATTATAATCGACTTAATCAGGTTCTCCTTTAACAAAAGCGGAAGAAGAAAAATAATGAGTGAAACGAAAAAAATTAATGAAACACTAATGGATGTAACAGAAATAAGGCGTTTTTTAGCACATAGATATCCGATGTTATTGGTTGATCGCGTTATCCAATTTGAATCAGGTAAATCATTAACAGCTATCAAAAATGTCACCATTAATGAGCCATTTTTTAACGGTCATTTCCCTGGTCAGCCTATTATGCCGGGTGTGCTAATTATCGAAGCAATGGCGCAGGCAACAGGCTTACTGGGTTTTAGAACAATGGGTGAAGAACCTCAAACCGATACCCTTTATATATTGGTTGGTGTAGATAAGGTTAAATTTAAACAACAAGTTGTTCCTGGTGATCAACTAGAGCTTTATGCAGAACTATTACGCCACAAAGGAAAGCTGTGGATATTTAAAACAGAAGCGCGAGTTGATGGCAAAGTTGTAGCATCAGCAGAAATTAAATGTGCGACAGTTGCAAGCGACTAATTATTCCATGAGTAAAATACACTCCACAGCTATTATTGATTCAAAAGCAGAACTGGCCGATGATGTCGAAGTTTCACCTTATGCCATAATAGGTGCAGGCGTTAAGATTGATAGCGGTACATGGATTGGTCCGCACACTGTTATAGAAGGTCCAACAATCATCGGTAAAGAAAATCGCATCTTCCAATTTGCCTCAGTGGGCGCCGAGCCACAAGATAAAAAATATAAAAAAGGCGAACAGACAACATTAAGTATTGGTGATCGAAACGTGATTCGTGAAAGCGTCACTATCAATCGTGGCACGTCCCAAGATATTGGTAAAACAGTCATTGGTGATGATAACTGGATTATGGCGTATGTGCATATAGCGCACGATTGTATCGTAGGTAACAACACAATTTTTGCTAATAATGCCACGCTTGCAGGACATGTAACCATTCATGATTATGCTATTTTGGGCGGATTTACATTAGTGCATCAATTTTGCCACGTAGGTGAACATGCCTTTACGGGTATGGGTACACAGTTGGGTAAAGATTTACCTCCTTTTGTGATGGCATTTGGCGCTCCGGGAATTCCACGCGGTATTAATAATGAAGGCTTAAAACGCCATGGTTTTGATGATGATGACCGTAAGAAAATAAAAAATGCTTATCGCACTCTATACCGCAAAGATTTGCCGTTTAAAGAGGCTATCGCGCAACTTCAAGAACAATCTTCATTTGATAGCTCTATCAAACAGATGGTAGATTTTTGCGAGAGGAGTCAAAGCGGTCGCGGAATCATCCGCTAGCTGTTGTTGCGAATAACTACGATGCGAATTGCAATCATAGCAGGCGAAGTATCAGGCGATATTCTTGGAAGTCGCTTAATTACCTCACTAAAAAAACTCTATCCCAATGCAGTCTTTGAAGGTATTGCAGGTGAAGAAATGCAACAAGCTGGTTGTAAGTCTTTACACGCAATGGATCGTTTGTCGATTATGGGCTACGTCGAAGTATTACCACGTCTGTTCGAACTGTTAAAAATGCGCAAATCACTTATTCAGCGCTGGATAGAGAACCCCCCAGATCTAATGATTGGTATTGATGCGCCAGATTTTAACCTCAAATTGGAAAAAAAGTTATATCAAGCAGGTATCACCACGGTGCATTATGTCAGTCCATCAGTATGGGCATGGAAAGAAGGGCGTGTCAAAAAAATGAAAGGCGCGATGGATCTAATGCTCACGTTGTTTCCCTTTGAAGTCGATTTTTATAAGAGGCATGAGATTCCTGCTGAGTTTGTTGGTCACCCTCTAGCAGATGAAATTCCATTAGATGTGAATAAAATAGATGCTAGAAAAGAACTTTCTTTACCACTTGAACCTACAATTTTAGCAGTGTTGCCTGGTAGTAGAATGGGAGAAATAAATCGCATCGCTCCTGATTTTTTACAGGCACTAAAAGTTTTATATAAAAGTCACCCTGATTGGGTGTTTGTTACGCCGATGGTTAGTGGCAAGGTAGAAAAAGCATTTAGTGATTTGAAGCAAGAGATAGCACCAGAAGTACCAATAACGATCATAAAAGGGCAATCTCGCACAGTCATGTCTGCATCAGATCAAATCCTCATGACATCGGGCACTGCCGTTTTAGAGGGGATGTTGGTGGGTCGCCCAATGGTAGCAGCATACCGTGTCGCACCATTGACTGCTCGTATCATACGTTTATTCAAACTGATAAAGTCTAAGTATTTTACGCTTCCCAATAATTTAGCAGATGAGTACTTAGTGCCAGAATTGATACAAGAAGAGATTACGAAAGAGAATATAATCAATGAAGTTGAGGCCCAATTTGTTCAGAGTAAAGAACAACGTAGTCACATGCTAAATCGATTTAATGAGATACATATCCAACTCAAAAAAAATGCCAGTGAACGTGCGGCAAAAGTTCTTTTTGATTTAATAGAGTCTAAGAAATGAGCCAACGATTAGTAGCAGGTGTAGATGAAGTAGGGCGAGGTCCATTGGTGGGGGCCGTCGTTGCTGCAGCGGTTATTCTCGATCCTGAAAACTGGATTGAGGGTTTAGCAGACTCTAAAAAACTCAGCGAAAAAAAGCGTAATATATTAGATGTTGAAATAAGAGAAAAAGCACTATCGTGGTCATTAGGCAGAGCAGAAGCACACGAAATTGATGAAATAAACATTTTACAAGCCAGCTTGTTGGCGATGAAACGAGCAGTAGAGGGTTTATCAATCCAGCCGGATCACTTGAAAATAGATGGTAATAAAGAAATTCATATGCAAATTTCAATGGAAACCATTATAAAGGGTGATTCTAAAGTTGCGGCAATCAGTGCCGCCTCGATTATTGCTAAAGTGGCACGTGATAAAGAAATGCAGGAATTAGATGCTCAATATCCTGAGTATGGTTTTGCAGGGCATAAAGGTTACCCCACTAAAATGCACCGTGAAGCTTTAATAAAATATGGCGCTACACCACAGCATCGTGTAAGTTTTAAGCCCGTTCGTGAAGTGATTGAAAACAGTCA
>CAZSXI010000034.1:0-11678 GCA_964611045.1 uncultured Cocleimonas sp.
AGATAACGTCTGGGCAGCGCGAGCTGACGGCTAGTGCAGCAGAGAGAAGACCGCCAAACTTTCTTTAAGATAGCAATATCTTCGGGTAGTTTGGTAAGGGTGAAAGGGTGCGGTAAGAGCGCACCGCACAGCAGGTAACTGTTTGTGGCAAGGTAAACCCCGTCCGGAGCAAGATCAAATAGGAACACATTATACGTGACCCGCGTAGTGTTCGGGTAGATCGCTTGAGGTATACGGTGACGTATTATCCAGATGAATGATTGTTCACGACAGGACCCGGCTTATAGGTCAACTCCAATTAATTAATTATTGTCCAGAGTTTCATTCTGAAATTTCTGGGCAATAGCATTTATGTTGTTATTCAAAACAACAGCATAAATCACTCTCCATAAGTAATTCTAATTTATCCATCAATCGAACAAAAACAATACGATCTTAATGTCGATTGTTAGCTTCTAATTCTATCCATTTAATTCAAAAACGAACTCCCTTTCATCTTTGGTCGATTATCGCTCAAGGCGCTAACTGCTTGTCTTTTAAAAGGGTTTTTACCTACTTTTTCCTCATTCATTCCTTGTTTTGTCGGCTATTAGTGTTAAGGTGAGTGAATGTAGTGAAAAGTGGGTTTTTGTGGAAACCTTTTCTTTTTACGGGTTGGTAAAAACTAATTTGGCGATTATTGAATGTTTCTAGGCTCTTCTTATTTAAATCTTGATGCTAAAGGTCGGATCGCAATTCCGACTAAGTATCGTGATGCGATTAAGGGAGATAATGAAGGTGAGTTAGTTTTAACGGCGGATCATGGTGGTGAGTGCTTGGTGTTGTATCCGTTGAGTAAATGGATGGAGACTCAGGCAGCAATCCGAAAACTGCCTAATATGAATAAGGGTGTGAAGAGTTTAATGCGTACCGTTTTTGGTTATGCGACAGAAGTAAAGATGGATGGGCAGGGTCGCCTTATGGTTTCTGAGCCGTTAAGAGACTTTGGTAAGTTTGATAAGAAAGTTGTTCTAGTGGGTCAGGTCGATAAGTTTGAGCTTTGGAGTGAAGATGCTTGGCTTGGTGGTTCTGGAGATAGAGTGGAGATCGCTGAGAGTAGTATTCAGAACGATGATTCATTAAAGAATTTTTCAATTTAGTGCTGGTTTGTAGATTGTGGCAAATAACTTCAAGCATGAGACAGTTTTGCTTAACGAGGCAGTTGAGGCGCTAAACATTAAAGAAGACGGTGTCTACATAGATGCCACATTCGGTCGAGGTGGACATTCGGCAGAAATAATAAAGCAACTCGGTTCGCAAGGGCGACTGTTGTTAATAGATAAAGACCCGCTTGCCATCGCTTTTGCGAAGGAAAAGTATAAGGAAGATGGACGGGTTTTTGTTTGGCAAGGGTCTTTTAAGGATTTCCCAGATGCATTGAAGGATGCAGGCTTGGAGAAAGCCGATGGATTGTTGCTAGATTTAGGTGTGTCTTCACCGCAGTTAGATGATGCGTCGCGTGGTTTTAGTTTTATGCGCGATGGCGAGCTTGATATGCGCATGAACCCAGATGCGGATGAAAGTGCGGCGCAGTGGCTTGGCAGAGCAGCTGAAGAAGAAATTGCGAATGTCATCTATCAATACGGTGATGAGCGATTCTCACGCAGAATCGCAAAAGTAATAGTGGAGAAGAGAGCAGAAGCCCCTATCAGTACAACGCTTCAGTTGGCTGAGATTGTGTCCTCTTGTATCCCAAAGAAAATTCAAAGAAAAGAGCAGGGGAAACACCCGGCAACTCGTAGCTTTCAGGCGATTCGAATCTTTATTAATCGTGAGCTTGATGACTTGCATGCATGTTTAGACAACTCAAAAGAGTATCTAGCAACCAAAGGACGGTTAGTTGTGATTAGTTTTCATTCTTTAGAGGATCGTATTGTGAAGCGCTTTTTAAGAGCTGCTTCGAATGCGCCCAAAATTCCTCGCGGATTGCCAATCATGGATGATGATCTTTTTGTGCCAATTTATAAAGTAATCGGTAAGCCTGTTAAGCCTTCAAAAAATGAAGTGGAAGTCAATGTGCGCTCGCGTAGCGCAATCATGCGAATTGGGGAGATTAATGATGTCAGATAGTCAGATTCAAGAAGCTCAAGCAGTTCCAGTGGCAAGAAAGTTAGCAACGGTTGATTCTGTCGTGAATTGGCAATTGCCATTATTGGTGGTTTTATTTGTCGCGGTGATTTTTGTGGCGATTAAAACGGTGGTTCATCGCCATGAATCTAGAAACTTGTTTATGGGCTTGCAGGTATTGGAGAAAGAGCGCGATAAGCTGTCAGCGCAATGGAGTCGCTTGAAGTTGGAGCAAGGTACCATGCTTAACCAAGTACGTGTGGAGCAAAACGCACGTTGGAAATTGGGTATGCAAATGCCGAAAACATCTGAAATAAAAATGATTAGAGAGCCGATTAAGAAATCATTCTTGGTGGTTGAGCGGTTGAATGCGCAAAGCGACTCAAAAGTAGCATTGGGCGAATAACGATAGTATGAAGCGCAGATACAACCAACATAGATCAAAAAGCAAGATGCCTCCTGTTTATAGGGGAAGACGTTTTGCATTGATGCTGGTGCTACTGGCAGGTATCGCGGTGCTTCTTGGGCGTGCGGCGTATATTGAAACTTTTCAGCAGTCATGGCTGAAAGAGCAGGCAGGTAAGCGTCAGTTGCGTACAATTACTGTTCCTCCTTATCGCGGAATGATTATTGATAGAAATGGTGAGTCGTTAGCAATTAGTTCTCCAGTTGCCTCTGTTTCAGTTGACCCGCGTAAATTATTAGATGCTCAGCGCTTATTGCGAAAAAACACTTTAAGTAAGAATGAAGATGAAGCTAAGCTAGCAAAGCTTGCTCAAGAAGAGTTGAGTGAAAAAATTGCAGAGCTGGAAGAGTTGGTAGGCCTATCGAAAGGTGCATTTCAAGAAACGATAAAGGCGATGCCAGAGAAACGTTTTTATTATCTTGTGCGTCACTTAGAGCCAGAAAAAGCACAAAGAGTTGCTGATTTAAATATCCCTGCGGTTAGTACAAAGCGTGAATACAAGCGTTTTTATCCAATGGCAGAAACTACTTCTCATGTGGTGGGTTTTACAAATATTGATGATGAAGGTATTGAGGGTGTTGAACGTTCAATGAATGAGCGCCTTGCGGGTCATTCGGGTCGCAATCGTGTGATTCGTGATGGTCGTGGTCGCCTTGTCGAAAACATCGAGGAGATGGAAGTAATGATTCCGGGTGAGTCGGTACAGTTAAGTCTTGATCACCGTATTCAATATTCTGCTTATAAACTTTTGAAAGGCGAGGTTTTTAAACTGAATGCAAAGTCAGGTTCGGTTGTGGTGCTTGACACTAAAACGGGCGAAGTATTGGCGATGGCGAATATGCCTGGTTTTAATCCCAATGATCGTGCCTCGCTAAAGCCTTATAACTATCGCAACCGCGCGGTAGTTGATGTGTTTGAGCCAGGCTCTACGTTGAAACCTTTGACGATAGCGGCGGCATTGGAAGCGCGTGCGATTAGTGCAGATGTATCAATTGAAACAAACGGAAAGATGAAGGTTGGTAAAGTTACCATTAAAGACCCTAAAAATTACGGTCCGTTAACGCTGTCACGTCTTTTGGCAAAATCAAGCAATGTAGGTGCAAGTAAAGTCGCTTTGTTAATGAAGCCTAGTGATCATTGGAAATTCTTAAATCGAGTTGGTTTCGGGCGTAAACCTGATGCAGGTTTCTTTAGTGAGGCAGAGGGGAAGTTGGCTTACTACGATGAGTGGGGCAAGGTTGATCGCGCATCGCACGGTTATGGTTACGGTATTTCTGCCAGCTTATTGCAGTTGGCACAGGCTTACACCGTGTTTGCAAATAGCGGTGTTTTATATCCTGTCAGTATTTATAAACAAGAAAGAGATCCATTAGGTCAGCGAGTTATGTCACAAACTAATGCTGATGCTGTGCTAAAAATGATGCGTGCTGTAGTGCAGTCTGGTGCAACTGGTAAGAATGCTGCAGTCGATGGCTATCACGTGGCAGGTAAAACAGGTACAGCAAATAAGTTAATCAAACGTCGTTACAGTAAGGATCATTTGGTAGTCAGTTTTATAGGCATGGCGCCTGCAACAAATCCTCGTTTGGTGGTTGCGGTGATGATTGATGATCCTAAGGTCGAAGACGCAAGTGGAGGTCGTTTGGCTGCTCCTTTGTTCTCTAAGATTATGGCAAATGCATTGCGAGTAATGGATATTGCGCCCGATAACCTTCCACAACTAAAGCCCCAAATAAAGAAAGCGATAAAGCCTGTAAAGGGTTCGCGTTTAGCTGTTGTGAGTGAGGGTGTTGAATAATGTCGCAAATCACTCTCGCTCAGTTGTTAGAAAATATCACAGATGTGCCGGCTTCAATGGATTTACCAATTACTTCAATGGCTCAAGATAGTCGTGAGGTAAAAGAAGGATGTTTGTTTGTAGCATTGAAAGGTACACAACAACACGGCATGGATTATGCAGCACGCGCTGAAATGTTGGGTGCGACGGCTATCATTTTTGAGACTGACGAAAATTTAGAGTTGGTTGAAACGGATATTCCTCAGTTTGAAATATCCAACTTACGTGATTCGCTGGGTTTAATTGCAGATCGTTTTTACAGTTCGCCTAGCCAGTCATTAAAGATGGTGGGTATCACAGGAACAGATGGTAAAACCAGTGTTAGTCATTTCATGGCGCAAGCCATTAATAACTGCGCGGTGATTGGCACGATAGGGCTTGGTTTGTTAGATGATTTGCAAACAGCAACACACACCACACCTGATGTAATCAATGTGCATAAAAATCTGCGCGCAATGAATGATAAAAATATCAGTACAGTAGCGATGGAAGTTTCTTCTCATGCGCTAGATCAAGGGCGTGTTGCAGGTGTTAATTTTGATGTTGCTGTGCTCACCAATTTAAGCCGTGATCATTTGGATTATCACAAGACGGTTGAAGCTTATGGTGAGGCTAAAGAAAAATTGTTTCATTGGTCGAATTTAAAAGCGATCGTACTTAATCTGGATGATGAATTCGGGCGCAAGATTGCTAAAAGCGTCAGTCAAACACAAACAGTTGTTGGCTACGGAATTGGAGATATTGAAAGCTACCCATCAGGATCATTGGTGGCAGTTGATACAAAATTTACAGTAAACGGTATTTGTGCGGTTATTGAATATGGCTCAGAAAAAAGTCAATTAGCTGTTTCTGTTCTTGGTCGTTTTAATTTGAGTAATCTGCTTGCTGCCTTGGGAGCGATGCTAGGTTTAGGCATTAACTTTAACGATGCAGTTATGCAGTTAAATAAAGTGCAAACGGTTGCAGGTCGAATGGAAAAGGTGGGCGCTAGTTCAATGCTCACAGTAGTGGATTACGCTCACACGCCTAACGCGCTGATGAGTGTTTTAAAGGCATTGCGTGAGCATATTGAAGTAGATGCAAATCTGATCTGTGTCTTTGGTTGTGGTGGAGATCGTGATGCGGGCAAGCGCCCACTCATGGCAAAAGTAGCAGAAACGTATGCCGATGTGGTGATTGCGACCGATGATAATCCGCGTACGGAAAGCCCAGAAGCGATTATGCAAGACATCGTGGCAGGCTTTGAAAATGAAAAAGCAATCATCATTGAGCACGATAGAAGCACTGCAATCTACAAAGCACTAAAACAAGCTAAAAGTGGTGACGCCGTACTAATTGCAGGCAAAGGTCATGAGAATGGTCAAATTCTAGCAACAGGCACAATTCCTTTTAGTGATCGTGAGCAAGCTGAGCAAGTTTTGCAGGAGTTGGCAGCATGAGCTGGTTGAGCCTACAGGAAATTGCAGAAATGACTGGCGGTGAGCTTCATGGCGCTAATATCGCTATTGATTCTGTTGCTACAGATTCGCGTTTAGTAAAAGCAGATCAACTCTTCATTGCTATAAAAGGTGAGCGTTTTGATGCGCATGATTTTGTTGCTGCTCTAGCAAAGGGCGATGGCAAAGCAGGTGCGGCGCTGGTGCATAAAAAGATTGATTGTGATCTTCCGCAGGTAGTCGTTGAAGATACTTTGCAAGCACTGGCAAAACTTGCCTCCGAATGGCGTAAAACTTTTAAAAAGCCTGTGATTGGTTTAACCGGTAGTAACGGCAAAACCACATTAAAAGAAATGATTGCGGCCATCTTATCCATAGAAGGCAATGTGCTAGCAACGCACGGCAATTTAAACAATGACATCGGAATGCCACTAACACTGTTGCGCATCCGAGAAGAACATGATTTTGCAGTCATTGAAATGGGCGCGAACCATTTTGGCGACATAGATTTTTTAACAAAAATAGCACGACCCGACGTAGCGGTAGTGAATAACGCAGGTGCGGCTCACTTGGAAGGCTTTGGCAATATAGAGGGTGTAGCACGGGCAAAAGGAGAAATTTTTATTGGGTTGGGGACTCGGGGAGTCGCTGTAATCAACGCAGACGATAAGTATGCAGATTACTGGAACGACTCCAACAAAGGCCGCGAGGTCTTCACGTTTGGCATTAATAATGAATCAACAATAAGCGGTCGCTTATTATCGGATGGGGGTCTGATGATAAAAGCAGGTAGTGATGAGGTTAGGGCTAACCTTAAACTGCTAGGTCGTCATAATGCAATGAACGCACTCGCGGCAACGGCGGTTTCGACCGCTCTTGGGATTAAACTGGACACTATCATCGAAGGTTTGGAATCTCTACAGCCAGTGAAGGGGCGATTAGCTCCCGTATCTGGCATTAATAACTCGCAGGTTTTGGACGATACATATAACGCCAATCCAGACTCTGCTGTGGCAGCACTTGAAGTGCTTGCGCAACGAAAAAACACCGTTTTTGTATTGGGCGATATGGGCGAACTTGGTGAAAATGCGATAAAAATGCACGAAAGCATCGGAGAAAAAGCACGTGTAGTTGGTATAAATCGCATGTATTGCTTAGGTGATTACAGTGCAAAGGCTTGCCAAAAATTTGGTGAGAATGGTAAAAGTTTTAGTGAGATGGATGCGTTGTTAAAGTGCTTAAAAGAAGATATGAAAGAAAATATGACAATTTTGGTGAAAGGCTCGCGTACTATGAAAATGGAGCGCGCAGTTGAAGCCTTGAGCCAAGAGGATGCTGCCTGATGTTAGTTTATCTTTTTGATTGGTTGACTCAATATTACTCGGGCTTTAATGTTTTTCAATACTTAACACTGCGCGCGATTATGGCAGTGCTTACGGCATTAGGTGTGGCGTTGTTGTTAGGCCCGAAAATGATTAGAGCGCTGACCAATTTAAAAATGGGGCAACCGATCAGAGATGATGGTCCACAATCACATTTGGTAAAGGCGGGTACGCCAACCATGGGTGGTGCGCTGATTTTATTGGGAATTACTTTGGGTACATTGTTGTGGAGTGACCTAAGTAACCATTACATTTGGGTGGTGTTATTTGTGACATTAGGCTCAGGTTTGATTGGTGGCTACGATGATTTTCTTAAATTAAAAGAGAATAACAGCAAGGGCTTGTCATCAAAGCTGAAATATTTGGGTTTGTCATTGGTGGGTTTTGGCGCGGTTACTTATTTATACGTGGTTGCAAAAACACCTGTTGAAACAACGCTATATTTTCCCGTGGTTAAAGAGTGGTTTTGGGATATGGGTTGGATGTTTATCCCATGGAGCTATTTGGTGATTGTGGGTACAAGTAACGCAGTTAACCTAACGGATGGTTTGGATGGTTTGGCAATTATGCCAATAATTTTGGTGGCAGCTGCACTGGGTATCTTTGTCTACGCAGGTGGCAATATTAAAATTTCGGAATATTTGGATATTCCTTATGTGGCAGGCTCGGGAGAGTTGGTTATTTTTTGTGGGGCAATATTTGGTGCTGGTTTAGGCTTCTTATGGTTCAACACGTATCCAGCGCAAGTTTTTATGGGTGATGTAGGTGCTTTATCACTCGGTGCAGCATTAGGAATTATCGCCGTAATCGTTAGGCAAGAATTGGTGCTGTTGATTATGGGTGGCGTATTCGTGATGGAAGCAGTTTCGGTGATTTTACAGGTGGGCTCTTATAAATTAAGAGGCAAACGTATCTTTCGTATGGCTCCTATTCATCACCACTTTGAATTAAAAGGTTGGGCCGAGCCAAAAGTGATAGTTCGCTTTTGGATCATCACCATTATTTTAGTTTTAGTAGGTTTAGCGACCTTGAAAGTACGTTAGGAATATACAAATCGGGTAAAAAGAGGGGGGGTGGACTTGTAAAAGTCTTTAAATCGTCCTCTTAAGTTGGTTTTAATAAGATTTTATTAGGTTATTAATTAGAAATGAGCGCACAACAGTCAATAAATTCGGTAATTGTCGGTCTTGGTAAGACTGGGTTATCGGTTGCGCGTTATTTGGATAGCCAAAATGAAAATTTTGCGGTTGTGGATAGCCGTACAGCACCACCCAATGCTGATGATCTAAAGAATGATTATGCAGATGTGCCATTTCACTTCGGTGATTTTAAATCACCCTGGTTTGCATTGGCTGATCAGTTGGTTGTGAATCCTGGTATTGCGATTGCAACACCAGAGATTCAGCAAGCAAAGCAGTCAGGTGCTGAAATTATAGGTGATATCGAATTGTTCGCGCGTGAAATTGGTCAGACAAAACCGATTGTGGCGATTACAGGGTCAAATGGTAAAACCACCGTTACATTATTATTAGATTTAATGGCAAAAAAATCAGGCGTTAAAGTTGGTACAGGCGGAAACGTTGGAACGCCTGCACTCGACTTATTGCTAGAAGAGGAAACTGAACTCTTTATTCTAGAGTTATCGAGTTATCAGTTAGAGACTTCTCCATCACTACAAACACTAACAGCGGTTGTATTGAACGTGTCCGAAGATCACCTTGATCGCTATGACAATGACCTTGACAAATACGCGCAATCAAAATCGGTAATTTACAATAAATGTAAAACGGTTATCGCTAACCGTGACGATGCTTATTCAACACGCTTTGCACTCGATGCAACGAATGAAGCCAGTAATCAATCACTGATTACATTTGGTTTGGGTAAGCCAGAAGCAGGGCAGTTCGGTATCGTGTCTCAATCGGGCAAAGAGTGGTTGGCAAAAGGTGATGATTTATTAATGGAAGTGAGTGAAATCAAATTACCGGGTCGTCATAACGTATCCAATGCGCTTGCTACTTTGGCATTGGGTGAAGCAGCAGGCTTAAAAATGTCTGCCATGTTAACAGTGTTAAAAGAGTTTGTGGGCACAGAGCATCGTACGCAATGGCTTGCAAATTTAAACGGAGTAAATTGGTACAACGATTCAAAAGGAACAAACGTAGGGGCTACGCTTGCCGCGCTCTCTGGTCTAACGGGCAATACTGTTTTGATTGCTGGTGGACAAGGTAAGGGCGCGGATTTTTTGCCTCTTCAAAACGCTATCAAAGAAAAAGCGATAGCGGTTGTTCTAATGGGTGAAGATGCCAAACAAATTGCAAAAATTATTCCTGATGTTGTCCCCGTTGTTTTTGTGGATAGCATGAGCGAAGCGGTAGAAATCGCTCATACATTATCATCTGCCGTAATATCAGCCAACGCAGTGCCAACAGAAGCAGAAGATTCTGAAACAGTCAATGTACTGTTATCTCCAGCCTGTGCAAGTTTTGATATGTTTGATAATTATAGGGTGCGTGGCGAAGTCTTTATGCAAGAAGTTGAGATGCTAGAGAAAAAGATAAAGGGGGTTAGCAAATGATTAAGAAGATTTGTGAAGACTTCAATCCATCTTGGCAGCTCTATGTTGACAGAGGTTTGTTAATTAGTGTTGTGATGCTACTGGGTTTAGGCTTGGTTATCATGATGTCAGCTTCGATTGCAGTAGCAGAAAGAAGCTATGGGAATATTTATCACTTCCTAAACCGTCAGTTGGTTTTCTTGGCACTTGGTTTGGTTGTAGGCTTCTTGGTCTATAAAATCAAAACATCAGTTTGGCAAGATTTGGGTGCGAAACTATTGATTGTCGTTTTGTTACTGCTGGTGCTGGTTCTGATGCCAGGGATTGGTAAAGAGGTCAACGGTAGTCATCGTTGGATTAACCTAGGTCCTGTTTCACTGCAAGTCTCTGAAGTGGCAAAGCTGATTATGATTATGTACCTTTCGGGGTACATGGTTCGTCACGGCAAAGAGCTTTCACAGTCTTCTTCTTATAAGCCATTGTTAGTCCCTTTGGTTGTATTGGGTATAGCCGATGGTTTACTCATGCTAGAGCCTGATTTTGGTTCGGTGGTAGTTTTAACAGCAACAGGAATCGCTTTACTGTTTCTAGGTGGTGTTAAGTTTTCACGCTTGATTTTGTTATTTTTTGGCGCGATTGCAGTGATGATTCCACTGGTGATGATGGGTTATCGTGGCGCACGTGTGACGGCATTTCTTGATCCATGGGCGTACGCATCGGGCAAGGCATATCAAACAGTTCATGCACTTATGGCAGTAGGAGACGGCGGTTGGTTCGGAGCAGGTTTGGGTGCAAGTGTCCAAAAGCTTTTCTACCTGCCAGAAGCACATAACGATTTTATCTTTGCGGTATTGGCAGAGGAGTTTGGTTTTGTCGGTATCGTCTTTACTTTGTTTTTATACGCTTGGTTAGTACAGCGCGCATTTGTTATTGGCTTTCGTGCCGACAAAGTAAAACTACATTACGCAGCATACTTAGCTTATGGCATTGGTTTTTGGATTGGCTTCCAAGTGTTGTTTCATGTTGGTGTGAATTTGGCATTATTACCACCAAAAGGATTGACCTTGCCGTTAATTAGTTACGGTGGAAGTAGTTTATTAATGACCATGATAGCGATTGCACTGCTTATGCGAGTGCATAGAGATACACAAATCGCACGTTTTGGTGTGAGCGAAAAAGAAGCTAAGAAATTAAAGCGGAAAATGAACAGAAAAACAAACAATGCGAGGGGGGCAAGCTATGCAAGATGATGTTGTAAATAATCAGAAAAAAACACTTGGTCCTATCTTGATAACAGCAGGCGGAACAGGTGGGCACGTCTACCCAGGCTTGGCAGTAGCCAGAGCTTTGCAAGCACAAAATATTCCCGTGATTTGGATGGGAACGCCAAACGGTTTAGAAGCTAGAGTAATTCCTGAATCTGATATTGATATGGTTTACCTCTCAGTGAGCGGTTTACGTGGCAAAGGCTTATTAAAGCTCTTGGCAGCGCCTGTTCAATTAGTGAAAGCCTTATTTCAATCATTGATGATTATGCGAAAAGTGCGTCCATCGGCTGTTTTAGGCATGGGTGGTTTTGTAGCAGGGCCGGGTGGGTTGGTTGCCTCATTAATGGGTACACCCGTGGTGATTCACGAGCAAAACGCGATACCTGGTTTAACCAATAAGCTGTTGAGCGGCTTTAGTAAAAAGGTACTAGAGGGCTTTCCGGGTACATTTGAAGATCGTAAAAATACGATTGGTATCGGCAACCCTGTCCGTAAAGATATTGCAGAATTACAAAATCCACGTCAGCGTTTGGGTGATCGCTGGGGACACGTTCATGTGTTAATTTTTGGCGGCAGTTTAGGCGCGCAAGCATTGAATGAAGTTGTGCCAATGGCATTGGGTGAAA
>CAZSXI010000035.1:0-11604 GCA_964611045.1 uncultured Cocleimonas sp.
GAATGATGCAGTTGCAAGGCTTCTACTATTTGTTCGCCAATACTAAACACAGGATTTAGTGATGTCATTGGCTCTTGAAAAATCATCGCTATGCGTGAACCACGAATCTTTCTTAGCTCATCATCTTCGAGCTTTAGCATATCAACTTTAACTTGTGTTTCATCATCTTTGCACCAATCAAAAATAATGCTACCCGCTGGATTTGAGCTGATACCTGCAGGTAAAAGTTGAATAATCGAAAGCGCGCAGACTGATTTACCGCTGCCAGACTCACCCACCAAACAATAAGTTTCGCCTTTTTTAATGTTCAAGCTAATATCATCGACCGCTTTGATGATTTCTTTTTTACCCACTTGCAGATGCGTTTTTAGATTTTTTATACTGAGCAATGGAGGAGTTAAATTCATGCTTACTCTTCTCGCTTTGTAACAGTAGGGTCAATCGCATCACGCAAAGCTTCGCCCATCAAATTATAAGCAAATACAGTGAAGAAAATCGCACCACCAGGAAAAGCTGCCATCCACCAATTAAACACGGAGGATTTTACCGCTTGGTTAAGCATTTGCCCCCATGAAGGTTCGTCTACTAAGCCAAGCCCAAGAAAACTAAGCGTTGCTACTGCAAGAATTGCCGATGCCACACCAAAACTAGCCGCTACTAATAATGGTGCAATACCGTTGGGGAGCATGTGACGAAATAAAATTGATCGCAAAGGTAAACCACTGGCAACCGCAGCTTGCACGTAATCTTGTTTACGCAGTTTTAAAAACTCAGCACGAATATAACGCGCGTAACCCGACCAACTCGTGACACCAATAATTATCATCATGATATAAATACTGCGCCCAAAAAATGCCACAAAGGTCAGTAACAAAAACAGCACAGGAATGGCTTCAAAAATTTCAACAAGACGCATTCCAAACATATCGACCTTGCCTGAGAAATACCCCATCTGACCGCCAATGATAATCCCCAAGAACATCGCAATACCTGTAGCGATAAAGCCAATCGACATAGCAATGCGAGAAGCGTGAATCATACGGCTTGCCACGTCTGCGCCATTTTCATCTGTACCCATGATGTGGTTGCGTTTGTTATCAGACAACGGTGCTTCTAACCCCGTATCTCCATAGTCACGCAGATAGTCCTTAGCGGAATAGGGGATCGGTGGAAGTACCATCCAATCATATTCATTGGCTGTTTCGCGGTATTGCTCATACACAATTAGCTTAGGAGGTGAGACAAATGCCTTACCCGCAAAACCTGCCAGCATCACCAATATTGCAAATATCCAAAGCTTTGTTGAGAAAGGTAAGAGCATTTTCCAAAGCACTAACAAGACCAAAAACGCGCTCATAACCAATACATCTTCTGCACTGATATAACGAAGAATGGGGAAAATAATCTCTCCGCCTTTACTGGCAATCAACGGCATACTGTTTGCCAATATGGGAGCAAACGCTGCGACAAATGACAGAGTAATTACCCATGCTAAACCTAGCCTAGCGCCCCAACCTGTAAAGGCTGAACGAATAATTCGCCTACCGTATGATTGATTGATGCGTGTCTGGTTAATTTGTTTTTGAGTAAGCTCAGTCATACTGAACCCTCGGATCAACCAGCGTGTAGAGGAAATCAGAAATTAAGTAACCTATTAATGACAGAATTCCGCCGATCATAGTGATCGACAAGATCAATTCTCTATCGCGTGATTGCACTGCTTCAATCACCAACTTGCCCATGCCTTCAATGCTAAAAATGGATTCGATAATGACTGAACCTGCCAATAGCCCCGGCAATATTCCTGAAAAAATCGTTATCAATGGCAATAAACTATTACGGAAAACGTGCTTCCATAACACATCGTTTTCAGCAACACCTTTGGCGCGTGCGGTACGAGCGTAATCCGCATTTAAATTTTCAAGAATGGAAGTACGGGTGATTTTTGCTAAGCCTGCAAAACTACCGTAAGACAGCGCAATAATGGGTAGAATCAAATGCCAAATCTTATCGAATAAAAAGCCACGTACAAATTCACCTGATTGAAACTGCATGGCTATAAGCAAACCGATTCCCGTGCCTGCCATTGCCAAACCACCAACACGGAAAAAGCTAAACTTCGTCCAAGCGAATAAACCTAATGTGACAGCACCTAATAATGGCAACATAATCCAATTAAGTAATAAGGTTTCAGGGTGAGATTGCGCCATCCATGCACCCAAAGCACCACCAATCAGCGCCGATACAATCACACGCAAGCGCACATTATTCCACTGGCTAAACATCACTGCACCAACCGCGCCCAGCATCATAAACACAAAGACTTTGGCAACATCAAACAGCGACGTCCAATGTGGCATAAAGGGCATATTGTAGGATTCTCGACTTGCCAGACCCGAGGTGGGAAACCAATGCCAATGTTGTACGCTGGCAAAAAAACCAATCATCAAAACACCCGCCAACATGCTCGGTATCGACCACAGCGCCAGCATAATAATATTGGTGGAGACATCAAATCGACCGCCACGATCAGTCGCCGCATTCATGCCAATAATAATAGCGAGAATATAAATGAGTGGAATGGTGATGACATTGAGCAACAAGGTTATCGGCAAGCGCTCACCAATCAGTTCACCCACTGAGCGACCGTAATAAAAGCTTTCACCTAAATCAGAGCCTTTGGTCAACGAAAATCCATCAATATTGCGCTCTTTATCAAAGGTAAAACCAATAGGGGAAATATTATTGAGCCAGCGCAGGTATTGCAATGGCATTGGGTCATCTAGCCCGTAGCGTTTATTGTAGTAATCAATCAGTGCCTTTTTTTCAGCAGGCTTCATATTGCCTTCGACTAAACCTTCGGCACTGATGCCACCCGGTGCGCTTGCCATCACTGCGAAAACGACCATGGTAATCCCCAGCAGTGTGGGAATCATTAGAAGGATACGGCGTATTAGATACGTCAACATAGGTTAGTCTCGTCCTTCTTTTTGATCTTGTGATTCTTTCGGCTCTTGTAACGATGAATCATCTTTATCTGACAAACCAAGTTCATCAACAATGGATGCTCCTTGTTCTTCGCCTGAATCTTCTTCTATTCCTTCGTCTTTCATTTTCAATTCAAGCTCTGGGTATAATTTTTCGATGTCTTGAATTTCGCTCAAACTTGGCATTTCATCCAGCGATTTGAGATTAAAATAGTCTAAAAACTGACGAGTTGTACCGAGTAACGCAGGGCGACCAGGGACTTCTTTATGCCCTACGATACGAATCCAATCACGCTCTTGTAATGTTTTTACAATGTGCGAGCTTACTGCCACACCACGTACATCTTCTATCTCAGCACGTGTGATGGGTTGACGATAAATAATGAGTGCCAATGTTTCTAATAAGGCACGTGAGTATTTTGCGGGCTTTTCATCCCAATGTTGCGTGACCCACTTTTTATAATCTTCTTTTGTTTGAAAGCGAAAACCACTAGAGGTTTCCACAAGTTCAAAACCATGATTCTCAAACGACTTTTGGAGGTGACTCAGCGCAGATTTAACATCATTACGATTTACGAGATCTTCTGGATCGAAAAAACCTAATAATTTCTCTACCGATAATGGTTTTTCGGCGCTAATCAGAATTGCTTCGAGAATTTTTTGTAATTTATCGGTTTGCATTCGTTATTTTGGTATCCATTACACTCTTTTTGAGCGTTTTGACTAATTTAATTAGTCCACCCCCCCTCTTTTTTGCCGATTTGTATTTAAAAATGATCAAAAATTAAATACAAATCGGCAAAAAAGAGGGGGGGTGGATAAAGAATATACTTTTTATCCTTAAACACAAATTCACACTTAGAAAAATGAATATTGCACAAGTCTTTGATTCCACAGAATATCCCAAAAATATCCGATTAACCTACGGGTGAAACGGAAATTTTTCGAATATCCTGTGAAACCAAATACTTGCACTCTATTTCATCCTTCTAAGTATGGATTTGGGTTAAAATAAGGCTATTTTACTCTTCTACACTCGCCACAGGCTTTAAATATATTGGAGCAAAGGCTTCTGCTTGCACCATATCAATCACTTTTAGCTTTAGCAACTCCAGCACTGCCATTAAAGTCACTACTACGCCCAAACGTCCTTCGCTTAGACTAAATAAAGTCTGAAACTCAACAAAATTATCACCCTCTAATCGTGATAATACATGGGTCATGCGCTCACGAATAGAAATCTCTTCACGTTCAATCTCGTGATGCTTTTGCATATCGACACGTTTAAGAATATCTTGAAATGCCAGCAATAATTCTTTCATGTCCACTTCGGGTTCAGGCTTTTCTCTATCTGCTCTAATAACCTCCACGTCCACATCAAAATTATCACGTCCTCTGCGCGACAATTCATCAATATCCGTCGCGGCTTGTTTAAATCGCTCGTATTCTTGTAAGCGTTTAACAAGTTCAGCACGTGGATCATTTTCTTCTTCCACTTCTTCATGGCGTGGCAATAACATGCGTGACTTAATTTCTGCCAGCATCGCTGCCATTACTAAATATTCGGCTGCTAGATCAAGATTGACGGTGCGCATCAACTCGACATATTCCATATATTGTTTAGTAATTTCGTAAATGGGTATATCGAGAATATCTAAATTTTGACGGCGAATTAAGTAGAGTAATAAATCGAGCGGGCCTTCAAAAGTTTCAAGAAAAACCTCCAAAGCATCGGGCGGAATATAAAGATCTTCAGGCGGAGCAGAAATCTCCTCACCATGCACAATGGCGAAAGGAAGCTCTACTTGGCTGTGTGCCGAGTAGTGTAATTCGCCTTGGTTATCTTTATCTGAGTTCATGGTTTATTGACTACACAAACCTCATGGCTTCGACTACATCATCTAACGTCTCACGTGCAACTTCACGTGCCGCTTCACTGCCTTCATCAATAATTGCTCTAACTGCTGAACGATCATTCTCAAATTCTTTCGCACGTTCACGAATAGGTTCCATTTCTGCTTGCACTGCATCAATCAATGGTTTCTTACAATCAAGACAACCAAACGATGCTGCTCGACAACCTTCGTTTACCCACATCAACGTTTTATCATCAGAATATACTTTGTGTAATTCAAATACAGGGCATTTTTCTGGGTCACCTGCATCGGTTAAACGTGCGCGCGCGGGGTCTGTTGGCATTTTGCGAATCTTTGTATCCAGTACATCAGGGTCTTCGCGCAGAGCAATCGTGTTGCCGTAAGATTTAGACATTTTCTGACCATCTAATCCTGGCATTTTTGAGGCTTTAGTCAGTTTTGCTTCTGGCTCTGGCAGAATGATTTTACCCATGCCTTCGAGGTAACCGAATAAACGTTCACGATCGCCAACTGAAATATTTTGTTGTGACTCTAGTAAAGCTTGCCCTACTTCAAGTGCTTCATCATCGCCCTGCTCTTGATAGCGTTTTCTTAAATTCCGATACAGCTTGGAATCTTTTTTACTCATTTTTTTAATGGCTTCTTCAGCACGTTTTTCAAAATCAGCTTCACGACCGTAAATATGATTAAAGCGACGTGCGACTTCACGGGTTAATTCGATATGTGCTACTTGATCTTCACCCACAGGAACCATATCGGCTTTGTAGAGTAAAATATCAGCGGCTTGCAGTAGCGGATAACCTAAAAATCCATAAGTTGCTAAATCTTTCTCACGCAATTTTTCTTGTTGATCTTTATAGGTTGGGACACGCTCTAACCAGCTTAGTGGCGTAATCATTGAGAGCAACAAATGCAACTCGGCGTGTTCTGGCACTTGTGATTGCAAGAAGATAGTTGCAGAACTGGGTGCAATCCCAGCAGCCAACCAATCAATCACCATATCTTCTACATGTGTTGGAGTACCACTAGGATCATCATAATGCGTGGTTAACGCGTGCCAATCAGCTACGAAGAAGAAACATTCGTAGTTTAATTGCATCTCTACCCAGTTTTTTAGTACACCGTGATAGTGACCGAGGTGGAGTTTTCCTGTCGGGCGCATGCCTGATACGACGCGCTGATTTTGGGGGATATTTGTGACCATAGTTTATAAAAGCTTAAACCTAATTGGAGAGATTTTTGTACGAGCAATATCTCTAGAATAATAAAGAATTAATAGAATGTAAAAAGAATCCAATAATAGGATTCATGATGCTACTTAGCACACCAAAATAAAGTAAGCCTATAACAATGAAGAAACCGTAAGGCTCTATTTTATCCATGATATCCGAAACCGAAGGTGGTACGAAGCCTGCCAACACTTTGCTCCCATCCAACGGGGGAATCGGGAATAAATTAAAAATGAATAACACCAAGTTAATGGTAATACCTGCGCTTCCCATTGCAACCAAACCTTTGGCAATATTAACATCGGAAACCATCGTTGCTAGCTTAAGGAAAAACACCCACATTATCGCCATAACCACATTTGCTAATGGTCCTGCTATCGCCACTATCGCCATATCTCGACGGGGCTGCTTAAGATTGCGCGTATTAACAGGCACTGGTTTTGCCCAGCCAAAGGCAAAGCCTGAAAGCAAAACCATTGCAATCGGTACCACGATTGTACCAATAGGATCGATATGTTTAATAGGATTTAAGGTTAATCGACCCAGCATTTTGGCCGTCCCGTCACCCAATTTATTTGCAACCCAACCATGCGCAACTTCGTGTACTGTAATTGCAAAAATTACAGGAATAGACCAAACAACGATGGTGTAAATTATCTTTTCTATATCCATTTATTCTTATCTTGTCCTCAATTCATTTAGTGATCTTAATGAGAGTCATTAATGCTGAACCAACCAATCGGTGTCACCCAGCCCTTGTCTTAATATCTCTGGCGCACCATCAACCAAATTCACAACGGTTGTTGGTTCATGCCCACTAAAACCCCCATCAATAATCAAATCAACCACACCTTCAAGCTTCAAGCGTATTTGATAAGGATCTGTCATCGGATATTCTTCACCTGGCATTATTAATGTGCTCGACATTAATGGTTGGTCTAACTCCTCTAATAAAGCAGAACAAACCGCATTATCAGGCACACGTAAACCAATGGTCTTACGTTTTGGATTGAGTAAACGCTTTGGCACTTCACGGCTGGCTTGCATAATAAACGTATACGGACCTGGTGTGAGTGTTTTCATCAAACGGTAATTCATATTATCAACTACGGCATACTGCGCGATTTCAGATAAATCACGGCATACCAGCGTAAAATTATGGTTTTTATCAAGTTGACGTATCATACGAATCTTATCAACGGCTTTTTTATTACCAAGGTGACAGCCAATCGCATAACTCGAATCGGTCGGGTAAATCACTACTCCACCCTTATTTATAATCTCAACCGCTTGTTGAATTAAACGCTTTTGCGGATTATCTGGATGTATTTCAAAAAATTGGCTCATAGAACTACTAACTAAAGCATCAAAGCTGTAAAATGCGCTATTCTACATCACGAGTAGCCTTGGGGCATATAACAACAATGAAGTTTTTGCTGGATTTTTTCCCCGTCATTTTATTTTTTATGGCTTACAAAATTTTTGGTGACTTACCACCACAACTTATTGAAAGTACAAACAACCTACCTTTTGTTACACTTGACCCAAAAGAACCCAAAGATGCGATTTATTTTGCGACGCTAACCATCATAGCCGCGACACTTATTCAAAATATTAGCCATTGGTTCATCTTTAAAAAACTAGAGAAAATGCACATTATTTCACTGGTAATATTAATTATATTTGGTAGCCTTACCCTTGCCTTTAAGGGCTCTCTGATTAAGTCCAATAAATTCTGGCAACGCCAAGTTTCCAAGTTCGAGACATTGATTTCAAGCATAGTCATTCTATGGTTTAAATCAATAACGAAGAAATTGGGAACTTGGCTAAGCCCCGATAGGGCTGACTTACAAGGCATCACCTCCGTTGTTATAAATTTTCCGAAGGGAGCGACCATTCTGAAAATTTATGCCTAGGATCTGATGCCTTGTAAGCCAGCAGAATTTTATTGGACTTATTCAGAGAACCCTTAAGGATCCTTTATTTATCAAATGGAAAGTGAGTATTTTTAACTGGGTGTTTGCCACCATCATCATTGGCAGTCAATTTATTGGAGAAAAACCACTGATTGAACGAATGATGTCACACGCGATTAAAGTACCAAAAAATATTTGGAAGAATATTAATTTCACATGGGGAATCTTTTTTGTCATGGTCGGGGTTGTAAATATCACTGTTGCCTATAACTATAGTGAAGAGACATGGGTTGATTTCAAACTATTCGGTGTTCTTGGAATGACAATTGTGTTTATGATTGCCCAAGGCATCTATCTAGCCAAGCATGCCGTAGAGGTAGAAGATGAGTCAGACTCAAATGATAGTAAAAGAAAGGAAGGTCAATAATGCTTTATGCCGTAATATCTGAAGATGTTGAAAACAGCTTAGAAAAGCGTTTATCAGTTAGACCTGCACACGTTGAACGCCTACAACAACTAAAGGCAGAAGGTCGTTTGGTTTTAGCAGGACCTCACCCAGCAATTGACAGCGAAGACCCCGGAACTAACGGCTTCACAGGCAGTCTTATTGTTGCTGAGTTTGACTCATTAGAAACCGCCCAACAATGGGCAGATGCTGATCCTTATATAGAAGCGGGCGTCTACAAACAAGTCACTGTAAAACCATTTAAAAAAGTATTACCATAAGGATTGGGATCATCTTAAAACAAATCACATTTTTGAAAAGGGAAAATTAGAATGCAAATTAATAAAAAAACAATTCTAGCAACAACACTTATCAGTCTAGCATTCGGTACGGCTACGCTAATCGCAGAAGAGAAAGCGACTACCGATACAGTAATCGCAACCGTTAATGGCGATAACATCATGAAAAGTACACTCGATGGCTATCTTGCCATATTAAATAAACCGGGTAAGAAAGTTGCAAATAAACAAGCCGCTATTGATGATTTGGTTGCGACAAAAATTGCACTTCAAGAAGCCCGTAAAAGTAATATTTTAGAACGTCCTGAAACAAAAAAATTAATTGAAGATTACACACGTAATATTTTACTAAAAACATGGACAAAAGAGAAAGTAGAATCATTTGAAATTGATGATGACACGATTAAAGCAGCTTACGATGAGCGTGTGACTAAGCTTGCGAGCAAAGAATACAATGCACGCCACATCCTTGTAAAAACAGAAGACGAAGCTAAAACCATTATAAAAGACTTAGAGGGTGGAGCTGATTTTGAAAAACTAGCCAAAGAAAAATCTACAGGCCCATCAGGTTCAAATGGCGGATCACTCGGTTGGTTTAAAGCACAAACCATGGTTCCTGCTTTTGCTAACGCAGTAAAAGCCATGTCAAAAGGCGATGTTTCTAAAGCACCTGTTAAAACACAGTTTGGTTTCCATATTATAAAAGTTGAAGATAGTCGCGACACTAAATTACCAACTTTAGAATCAATGCAAACTCAGTTAAAGCGCGTAATTGCTCAAAAGAAAATGTTAGCTTATATGGTTGATTTGAAAAAAACGGCTGATGTGAAAATCACATTACCAGAAGAGCCAGCAGAAGCTGATAAAGCAACCGAAGAAACAAAGAAAGAGAACTAAAATTTAATGAGACCTTTGCACGAGAAACATGACGGATTAAAAATGCTTGAATTTCCCCTGTTTTTCTTAAAAACTCGCTCAATAGCCCTGCTATTAACCTCATTTTTAAAAAAAACAGGTGAAATTACGCTATTTTTTCTCTCGTCATATTCTCATGCAAAGGTCTCATAATGAAAAATTGGAACGCATTTCTGAGTGAAGAAAACACTGAGTTTAAAAACATTAATAACATCAAAAAACCAACACAAATGCTTTTCGATCTATCAGATCAAGGGCTTATCAAAGTCAGTGGCGAAGATGCAGAGTCATTTTTGCAAAATCAACTGACTAACGATATCCGTAATGTGACTGAAACGAGCCATCAAGCCAGTGCTTGGTGTTCTCCTAAAGGTCGTATCATTGCTAATTTTCAGATATTCATGCGTGATGATAGCTACTTCTTAACGGTTTCCGCCGACCTAATCGAACATGTCATCAAAAAACTGCGCATGTATGTAATGATGTCAAAAGTCACTGTTGAAGATGTCACCGAATCGACGGTACATTTTGGTTATGCGGGTGATTTACAAAAAATTATTGAAGATGCACCAAGTATTCCAAATCAAACACTGCAAACTAACAATCTAAGTATACTTAGGCTTGCTGATAAGGACTCTCGTTATGAGGTTTTTGCTGACAGTTCAAATATTAACGATGCCAAACGACTCTGGGAACAGTGTGTGACTAATGCAATAACCGTTGACAATAATGGCTGGCGCTACCTCAATATAATTGCTGGGCTACCCAATATTCGCAAAGATAGCTCTGAGGCATGGGTTCCACAAATGGTGAATTACATCGCTATCGGTGGGGTTGATTTTAAAAAAGGCTGTTACCCTGGGCAAGAAATCGTTGCTCGATTAAACTACCTCGGCAAAACCAAACGTCGTATGTATCGCCTGCAAATCAATACAGACAAGCTGCCCGCCATCGGTGATGCTATCGCTAGTGACTCTGACAAAGGTGCAGGAAAAATACTCAATGCAGCGTTTAATCCTGATGGTAATATCGAAGCATTAGCCATTATGAAGATTGCAGAAACTGACTCAGCACTGACATTAACTGATAACACGGATGCAAGCATCACCCTACTCGAACTCCCCTATTCTATGGATGATGAGTAAACAAAACGTACTGCTGATTCATGGCATTCTAATGAATCCGCTGGAAATGCGTTTTTTGGGATGGCAATTAGAAAAATCAGGCTTCCACATCCATTACATGTACTATCAATCCGTGCTAAAAACACCCGCAGAAAATGCACGCATCATTCACAAAAAAATCCAAAAGCTTAAACTGGAAAAATTACACATCGTAGCTCACAGCTTGGGGGGTATAATCACCATGCACTTATTTGATCAATTTAATGATATTCCCGATGGCAGAGTAGTCATGCTTGGCTCCCCCGTTAATGGCGGTAGCTGGATCGCAAAAAAAATGCACAACTGGCCTATCGTGTCACCCTTACTTTCGCGCAGTATGCCCAATGCGCTTTCAGGCGAAGATGTACCTAAATGGAATACAAGCCATGATTGGGGAATGATTGCAGGAACACGTAACCAAGGACTAGGAATGATTACAGGAGGTCTGCCAGATGAAGGGGACGGTACTGTACTTTTGAAAGAAACTACACACTCTAAGCAAAGCGATCACGTTACAGTAAAAACATCCCATACTGGATTACTCTTTTCAAAAAAAGTATCAAAACTCACAACACAGTTTCTAAATACAGGGAAATTCTAACTCATTATAGAATTTAAAGCCCACCCCCCTCTATTTTTCGATGTTTTGTACGAATAGCAAGCTTTCTATAGTGTGGACTGAGGGGTAATTTGTTATCCTACTGTATCCTCTTTTGCAATTTATCGAAGTATTCCCCCAGAGTTAACCTATGAAACCCGTATTCGCCCTTGTT
>CAZSXI010000036.1:0-8886 GCA_964611045.1 uncultured Cocleimonas sp.
TTGGCGACACGTTGCTCAATCATCTTTAAGTCAGAAATGAAATCACTACCCTTGTCCAACACATGAATAGTTAAGTGTCGCTCATCCAACTCTGCGCTTAAAGTCCCTGGGAGTAAACTTACCGTATTTGCCATGAGTACTCTGGGTAAGCCTGATGGCAAACGCCAGCGATAAGCGTACATTTGAGGTGAAATCTGCAACTGTGGGCGCAGCGCTTTCTTTGCGACATCCACTCCGCCAACCAAAGAATACCAAAGGAAAAAGGGAATAAATTCTAAAAGCCCCCTCCATGAAAAGGAAAACGCAGGAAGAAGCTTGATGCTAACCCAAGTAGCAAACAGCACCACTGGCGCACCAACCAACCATGAGCTAAAACTGCCATCAGTCAGTATCCACCAAATCAAAGCAAATAGAACAAGCCGTAAGCCTGCAACTTGAAAATTTGAAAAGAACGGGTTTCCTTGTGTCATATTTATTTTTTAGGTTTTGTCCGAGGGTCTTATCCTGATAGAAAAGCAAAGTTGAGTGTAAACCCTAATCTCTAGATAGAAACACGAAGTAAAAATCTACGTTCTTAGAACGTGGATTTGATCTCACCCTAGCCTTAGAACGAATCAACATTAAAAGATAACTAAGAGCCTTTCTGCTTAAGGTTTACTGGTTGTTTAATAGCCAGAAAACTTGCCTTAATATCAATATAAATGACACCTTCAATTTCCGCTACTTTATGCCTTAAAAAGGTCGGCCCACTAATTTGAGGAAAGCTACCACTTACCGAGACAACTCCGTCTTCAACCTTAATATCTACATCCAGGCCTTTGAAAACGGGAAAATTTTTTATAATTTCTCTTACCTTTCGCTCAATAGCACTATCTGCTAACGCTACCTTTGGAACAACCCTAATTTCATTGTTTATTTCAAAAACATCCTGAGCCGACCAAGCAATACGACTAGCAACTAATTTTTGCTCGTAGAGCCGAACCTGTCCTGTAAGTACCACCAGCCGATTTTCTACTTGTACCTTGATTTTTATATCTTGCAGTTGTTTATTTTCTGTAAACTGCTGTTTGATACTCTGCTTAATCTGGTCATCACTAGCGACAGCAAATGCTGGCGATATTTGAAATAGGGATACTACAAATAACGCCAGTAACAGCGTTGTTTTATTTTGACTTTTCATTATCTAACCTCTCCTGTTACACTTAAATACTATTTGACGATGCTCAGATTTTTTCTGGCTTATTTTTAGCGGAATAAGCACGGGCTTATTAGGGTTCAATATAAAATCAGCCATCGCTTGAATATTGCTTACTGCTTTTTTCAAAATACTAAAAAACATAAAAATCTCCGTTATTGGATTTACTCTCTTAATTAGTTAGCATCTGGATGCCAACTAATTATCTTTATGACACTCAAAATAGTTATTAATTCAGATCGCTTATGGGATTTTTAGTAGTTCCTTAGTTCTCGAACAGTCTGCTAGGTGTTTTCTTGTCAAGTTTTTCATCTGCAACTTGAATAGTCCTTTCAATTTCTTTCAGTTTAATATGGAGTGCAGATTTTGCCATTAAATGGGCGCTCACGGGAGCAGTGATAAATAAGAAAACGGTCACCAAAATTTCGTGCAAACTTGCGGCTTCACTCTTAAAACTAAAATACAGCATTGAAGCGATTAATATTGAGCCTACGCCGAGTGTGGTTGCTTTGGTTGGTCCGTGCAAACGCATATAAAAGTCAGGTAACTTATACAGACCTATTGATCCTACTAGCGTAAAGAAAGCACCGATTAACACCAATGCAGATATCAGTAATTCGAGCATTATTATCTTCCTCTGTTTATCAAAAGACCTCATGAGGTCTCTATCCATTATTCCATTATATCGCCACGCAACAGGTATTTGCTCAGTGCAATAGTGCCCACAAAACCCATCACTGCAATTAACAATGCCACTTCAAAATACAAGGCACTGCCTAAGTGCAAACCAAGCAGAATCACCAGCGCAATTGCATTTATATAAAGTGTATCCAAGGCCAAGATTCTATCGGGCAAATCAGGACCTTTTAGTAAGCGCAAAAAACTAAGTAATATCGACACCGACAATAACAAAAAAGCGATGGGGAGTACGGTTGCTAACATGATGTAAATACCTTTTTAAGCGGGGCTTCATAGCGTTGTTTAATTTGTTTAATGGTATCTTCAATGTCATCTACATGCAGTGCATGCACCAATAAACGACGACGGTCGATTGTGAAATCACAGGATACCGTGCCAGGGGTTAAGGAAATGGTATTGGCTAAAATACTAACGCCGATAGGGGTTTGAATATCTAAATCAATATAAAAGAAAGCAGGTTTTAAGTTTTCATTCCGACCTAGTATTAACTTTGCCACAATCATATTAGAAATGAGTATATCCCAGAGCACAACGATAAAAAACTTGAGTAGTGTGAACGGGGCTTTAATGTGTATTTTTTCAGGCCAGAAGCCCGATGTTAAAAAGGGTATTAACGTCGCTAAAATAAACCCTAGAACGATATGCCCTGCGGCGACTGTATTATTAAGCAATAACCAGAGAAGCCACAATACCAACATAAGGATAGGATGCGGAAATAGTTTATTAAACATTATTTTTCACCTTCTTTTATCCCTTGTTTTTCACCGCTTTTATTTTCGCCTTTGTTTTTGTTATATTGAGAATAAGGGGGCTTTTGAGAAGGAATAGGTTGTTGCGATAAAACCGCTTCTACATAAGCTTTACTGGCAAATTGTTGTTTGGCAACGGATTCGGTAAAATCGGTTATAGGTTTGGCAAATAAAACCAGTGTGGGGCTTGCTATAAACAAACTAATAGCCGCTAGCAATGCTTTTCGATTAAGCGGATCTCCATGCGTATTTTGATACCTTTTATCCTTGTAAACATTATCTCTTTCGTTATCAGGAATTGTTTCATAGAACAATAATGAACCCGTACGCGCCATACTAACGATCATGATAAAACTAGCCACCAAGACTACGCCTAAAATCACCCCCGACCATGCATGATTAAGTGATGCGCTAAGAATAAGCACTTTACCAAAAAAGCCTGATAAGGGAGGCATACCTGTCATAGCAACCGCTGCAAACATAAAGACCGAACCAATTAAAACCGCACTGGGCATTGAAAAACTACTTTCAAAGCGATCTTTATACCGACCACGACCGCGTGAAATAATATCTGCGAGCATGAACATACCCCCAGCAATCAACGTAGAATGGATAAGATAATAGAGTCCAGCACTCAAAGATTCGGGACTATTTATACCGACGGCAACGAGCAAAGTGGCTACCGATGCCAGCACTAAATACGCCACTTGCTCGCGCAAGCCTCTAGCGGCCATTACTCCAAATGCTGCCAGCATTAACGTCACTAAGCCAAGCCCAAGCACCCACGGCATATAATAATTTGCCAAGCTTCCCGCATCATCACCAAAAATAGTACCATGCACTCTGATAATGGCATAAATGCCAACTTTGGTCATAATTGCGAACAGGGCGGCAACCGTAGCCGAGGTATGGGTATAAGCCGTTGGCATCCATAAATAAAGTGGAAATATCGCCGCTTTGGTACCAAACACCAGCAACAGCAATAGCCCTGCAACTGCGACTATGGCACTATCTTGCGGGGGTAGCTGAGACACTTTAACAGCCATATCAGCTATATTAAGCGTACCCAAAATACCGTAGAGTGTTCCTACGGCAAACAAAAACAGAGTTGCACCTACCAGGTTGATAATTACATAATGTAAGCCTGCACGGGTGCGTCGTCGCCCACCACCATGTAATAATAAACCGTAAGATGCCAGCAATAGCACTTCAAAAAAGACAAACAGATTAAATAAGTCACCAGTTAAAAATGCGCCGTTTAAACCAAATAATAATAACTGGAATAGCACATGAAAATGCGCGCTTTTTTTATCAGTGTCGGTTGCAATAGCGTAGATTAAGGTTGCCAATGCCAACACCGAAGTAACCGCAAGCATTAATGCAGATAACTGATCCAGCACCAGAACGATACCAAAAGGTGCTTGCCAGTTACCCAGCAAATAAACCTGATGGACACCTGATGAAGATTCTTTCAGCAAGAAATAACTGAGTACCACTAAAGCTAGCACTACCAGCAGATTGATGACTCGCTGCAATGATAGACCGCCTATTTTAGCAAACAGGATAATAAACCCTGCTACTAAGGGTAAAAATACGGGGTAAGCGACTAAGTGCGTCATTTTTTAGCCTCTTGCTGATGGCTCTTGTTGTGATCCTGTCTCCATTCAGCCTCATCCTTGCCTATATCTAGACCATCAACGTGATCATTACCCAGCTCGCTTCTTGCTTTTAGTGCTAATACAATTAAAAATGCAGTCATACCAAATGCGATAACAATGGCTGTTAACACCAACGCTTGCGGCAAAGGGTCAGCATAAGCTTTTGCCGCAGCATCAATGACTGCGGGCTGACCTATGGTTAAACGCCCCATGGCGAATAAAAACAGGTTCACCCCGTACGCCAACAGCGTTAAACCTAACACCACGGGGAAAGTACGTGCGCGTAAGGTTAAGTAGACACCGCTAGCGGTTAACACCCCGATCGTAATAGAAAGCAACCACTCCATTACTTAGTCTCCTGTGGTTGTGGTGGTGGTTGTCTCTGTTGCGAACCATGTGAAGCTTCACTTAGTTTGCCCAACTGCACCAAACTAATGACGGTTGCGCCGACAACCACAAGGAATACACCTAAATCAAATGCAATTGCACTGGCAACTTCAAATTTACCTATCACAGGCCATGTTAAATAAGTAAATGTCGTCGTAAGAAAAGGATAGCCCAAGCCCATAGATACTAAACCTGTAACGGTAGCAATCAACAAACCAAGCGCAATTACCCCGTGCATACTGATTTTCAATCGTTGTCCCGTCCATGTAAGACCATTCGCTAAATATTGAACGACCAGTGCCACCGATGCAATTAAGCCGGCAATAAAACCACCGCCGGGCAGGTTGTGTCCACGAATAAAAACAAACGCCGCCACCAACAACATCAGCGGGAATAATAAACGCGTTAAGGTTTGCATTATTTCGGGGTGTGTATCGGCATTCCAAGCAAGTCCTTCGGTGTCTTGATTTGGAGCATGTAACTTTAAGCCTTGTAATAAGGAGAAAATACCTAAACCTGCCAGTGCTAATACTGCGATCTCGCCCAGTGTATCGGTGCCTCTAAAATCAACCAAAATGACATTAACCACATTGGTTCCACCACCACCTGGGACTGAGTTTTCAATGAAGAAGTTTGAAATAGGCGCATAGTCACGTGACAAAACACCCATCGCTAATAAGGTAACGCCCACGCCCGACAATACCGAAATGAGTATATCCCGACTGATTCGCAAACGACTCACTTCCTGTGGGCTAGTCTGTGGCAAGTAATATAGTGCCAATAATAGTAATACAATGGTCACAACTTCGACAGAAAGTTGGGTCAACGCCAAATCGGGCGCAGAAAACTTAACAAACACCAGTGAAATAATTAAACCAACCACACCGATCATAACAACCGCAAGTAAACGTTGCTGAGATGACTGTTGATGTGAAAGCACTGCGGTCATAATACTGGCAATGATGAGGATAACACCTGCCAGTATACTCACTCCATCCAAAGGCATTAACGCTCTTTCGCCCAACAGTAACGGTTCAGACACCGAATTAAAGCCAACTATACCGGCAACAACAGCAGTCCCAATAATCCACGCTATGGCGTGTTGTAGCGAACCTTTATCAAAAGCACGGGTGACAACGTTGGCTAACTTGGTTAGCTTATCCATTACAAAATTGTAAGGAACCCGAGCATCCAAATGCTCAATTCTACGGTCATACCAAGTGAATAAGCGCTCCCGCAACATATAAACGACCACTCCCAAAGCCAACGCCAGCACACTCATTATTAAAGGTAGATTAATCCCGTGCCATATTGCCAAACTGTATTCTGGCGGCGTCGTTTGTAAACTGCCTGCTACCGCTACGGCAAGAATTGGCGCAACAAATATCATCGGAAAAATACCCACACCTATACAAATAAGCACCAATAAATCAACGGGAATTTTCATAAAGCGAGGGGGTTCATTAACCACCTTTTTAGGTAAGTCCACTGGCTCACCATTAAAAAATACATCATGAATAAAACGCAATGAATACGCCACGGCAAGAATAGCGGCTATTGTAACTAAGACAGGTACAGCCCACACTAATGGTGAGCCATTACTGGCATGATTTAGCGCCTGATCAAAGAACATCTCTTTACTTAAAAATCCGTTTAACAATGGAACCCCTGCCATTGCGGCGGCGGCAATCATGGCTAATACGGCGGTATGCGGCAAATATTTAAGCATGCCGTTAAGCTTTCGCATATCGCGGGTGCCTGTCTCATGATCAATAATGCCGACGACCATAAATAAGGATGCTTTAAAGGTTGCATGATTAATAATATGGAAGATTGCAGCCACTGCTGCCATCTGTGTACCAAACCCAAACAATAAGGTAATTAAGCCCAAATGACTGATCGTGGAATACGCCAACAAGCCTTTAAGATCGTGTTTAAACAATGCGTTATACGCACCCAGTAAAAGGGTAATCATCCCTGCACCACCCACTAACCACGTCCACTCGGGTGTACCTGATAACACAGGGAAAAAGCGTGCTAACAGAAAGATACCCGCTTTTACCATGGTCGCCGAATGTAAATAAGCTGAAACGGGTGTTGGTGCTGCCATTGCATGAGGCAACCAAAAGTGAAAAGGAAATTGAGCAGACTTAGTGAAAGCACCGAGTAGAATCAGAATTAAAATAGGCAGATATAAGTCATGCGAACGTACCAAATCACCCGCTGCCAACACCTCCGTTAGATTATAACTACCAACGATATTACCCAGCATCAGTACGCCGGCCAACAATGCTAAACCACCGCCCCCCGTAATTACCAATGCCATAAGAGAGCCTTCGCGTGCATCATCCCTATGTTGCCAATAGCTGATTAGCAAATAAGAAGATAACGAAGTCAACTCCCAAAAGACCACCAATAAAATAATATTTTCAGAAAGCACGATGCCCAGCATCGAGCCCATAAACATCAATAAGTAGGCAAAGAATCGACCCTTACTATCTTTAGATGACAAATAATAAGCGGCGTAGATAATGACTAATAAGCCAATACCGAGTATAAGAATGGCAAATAGCATTGCCAGGCCATCAAGACGAAAAGCAAAATCCAAGCCAATTGCAGGTATCCATTCCCAGCTCTGTATGAGCGTTTCACCCGCAAACACCTGCCCCATAGACGGCACCAAAAAAGCCATTGCCAATAGTGTTGTGATTGCCGCCATCCAAGCAGGCGCGAGACGATGCAAGGAAGCCATCCATGCCGTTAAAATAGCTAAACAAAAAGGTAATAAGGCAACAATAGGAAGGTTATATGATAATAGTGTCATGTATGTCGAGTTAATGCGTTTTCCTAGTTCAATGAGAGCTTTGTATGCCGAGGTCTTTTTTGTGACACCGTTTATTTAGCGGTAGTTTAACTTACTTTGCGGACCCCCAACGATAAATTTTTAAAGCCGTTATTTGCCTGAAAACAAGGATTCGCGTGCTGCTTTTAGCAGTTTAGCTACCACAGGGTGCGTAATTTTACGTTCTACCGAAATGGCATAAAAAGTTTCTGTTATTTCATCCACACAGCCAATTTCTTTTGACTTATATTGACGTTCAATTTCATCTTTAATTGCAGCTGGTGCAACGAATACTCCTGCGCTTTGTTGCCCAAACGCCTTCATTAGCGCGCTGTCATCAAATTCAGCAATAACATTGGGGTGAAGTCGAGATTTATCGAGCCACTTATCAATAGCACCGCGCAACGGGTGTATGCTGCTAGGCATTAATAGCGGTGCTCCATCTAAACACGCAGGAAAATCACCTTTCAGTTCCTTTTGTAGCTTTTCTGAGGCGAAAAAGCTAATAGCACACTCACCCAGCTTATGATTAAAACCCCGTGTGCTTACTGTGGGAGGTATCGGTTGATCAGAGATAATTAAATCAAGTTTGTGTATGGCTAATTGCGCCAACAACGAATTGAAATCCTGTTCACGGCACAACATGCGAACAGAATCATCCATTTGCAATGCAGGCTCTAGTAGAGCATATGCAATGTATTTTGGTACAATATCAACCACGCCGACTCGAAAAGTTTGAGGTCGTTTCGCCGGTAGCTGATGGATCACATCTTCTAGCTCGCCACCTAATGAGAAAATCTCATCGGCGTAACTTAAAACCAAGCGTCCACTTTCTGTTAGCTCAAGGTTACGTCCTACTTTCTTGAATAGACTTACGCCGAGGTGATCATCTAACAAACTCAATTGCCCACTAATCGTTTGCGGAGTTAAGAACAAGCGCTCACTGGCTTTAGTAATACTGCCTTCTTGAGCGACAGCCCAAAAATAATGTAAATGCTTGTAGTTAATCATAGGTTTTTCCTCGTAATTTACAATGAGTATAGAAACTAACATCGGTTTTTCAATAAAGTTTAGTAAGTTGCAAGTTTTAAGAAATCGACTGCCTCACCTCCCCTTACTTAGTAAAAGCACTTAAGCTGCAAGAAGGTGATCTATAAAAGGGACTTAATAAGAGGCCCCTTAAGTGATGCACAGGTTCAACAGTTATAAATATTTCTACAAAACCATATAAAAGTGTGGGGGTGTGCTCTCAAAAGCTTTAAAATAGCTGTTTTCAGTCATTCTACAAGTCCACCCCCCCTGTTTTTTGCTCTTTTGTACTAGATTTTTTTGGAATTTTTCGCTAAACCTTACTAA
>CAZSXI010000036.1:8986-11572 GCA_964611045.1 uncultured Cocleimonas sp.
CTAAACCTTACTAATAGTACGAAAATCACTGCCCGTCGGGCTTTGGTATACGCGTAGATCAAACTCAGGCACAACGGCCAAAAGGTGATCAAAAATATCCGCTTGAATTGCCTCGTAGTTTGCCCATACTTTATCTTTGCTAAATACATAAACCTCAATCGGCAAGCCGTGTTGTGTTGAGGGTAATTGACGCACGAGAAAAGTCATTTCATGATTAATCATCGGATGATCGTTTAGATAAGCCCCGATGTATGCGCGAAATGTACCAATATTGGTTAAGCGTCGACCGTTTGCGAGGCTGGTATTATCAACTTTGGTAGATTGATTATGTTTTTTTAGTTCATCGCCTTTCTGGTTAATGTATTCAGAAATGTACTGTATCTTCGCAAAACGCGTCAACATATCGTCATCACAGAATCGGATACTGCTTATATCTATCGTGATCGAACGCTTGATGCGCCGACCACCTGAATCTGCCATGCCCCGCCAGTTTTTAAAGGACTCACTAATCAGCGCATAGGTCGGGATGGTGGTAATGGTATTGTCCCAGTTTTGTACTTTTACTGTGGTCAATGCTACTTCTAGCACATCACCATCAGCTCCGTATTTTGGCATTTCTATCCAGTCACCCACGGCGACCATTTTGTTAGCGGCTAATTGAATACCCGCTACAAAACCGAGAATGGAATCTCTAAACACTAGCATCATCACCGCCGCTAGCGCGCCCACACCACTTAATAAATAAACAGGCGTTTTATTTAAAAATATGGAAATAACAAAAATAGTGGTTATAAAAAACAACACAATTTTAAGTGCTTGTACAAAACCCTTTATAGGCACTCTTTTTGCACCTTTATGGCTTTGGTAAATCTCCTCCATACTACTCAGCAAAGCATTTAACACCAACATCACAATAATAATCATGTAAATAGAGAGCGCACTTTGGATAAATGTAATGAGCGAGCCATGCCCTTCTAACGCAATGGGGATAAGGTCGTAAATAACCACCGCAGGCACAAGATAAACCAGTCGTCTTAACACTCTCTGACGCAATAAAGCATCTTTCCATTTTGGACTGACCTTAGAAAGCACATAGGTAAGCCCCGCAACGATATAGCGTTTTGCTATAAACGCAGCAATGGCGCTTAAAAACAGTGTGCCAGCAATAGAGATTGCGCGCGCACCATAAAATGACAAGCTTTCATTAAAGCCGTACCCTAGTAGCCCGTTTTGTATAAGTTCCAACATAAAGCTTAACTCTCAGTTTTCAATGTGTTTTTAACCAACCCTGATGTTACTGAAGTTTTAGACTGATTACTATCTGTACAATAATCACTTCGTAAATAGCGAATATAACTCCTATATAAATCGTCTTTTTTATATTCACACCTTCCTCTACACTCTTTTCATCAAGTCGATAATTAGACTTTCACTACGGAGGATCAGATGCAATTTGATATACAAGCACGCCACTTTATTTTAACTGATGCTTTGCGTGAGCATGCCGAAAAACGCTTAAATTTTGCGTTAAGTTGTTGTAGTGAACATATCAAACGAGTCGTCATGCGCTTATCCGATATTAACGGCCCGCGTGGTGGGGAAGACAAACTTTGCAAGTTGCAAGTGGTACTTAATGGTTTACCCGATGTAATTGTCGAAGATATTCAACTTGATTTGTATGTTGCCATTGACCGCGCAGTTGATCGTGCGGGGCGCACTGTTATACGAAAGATAGAGCGACAACAGGATTTATTTAAACGAGGTTAACACCTCAACAAAATATTAAAAAAACAGGGAAGATAAAAAGCAGTACTTACCATTAAATAAAATAGAAGAGAGCATTATAATGAACAAATATATAACAACAGCAACGTTAAGCTTCGCACTCATTGCGGTAGCACCTACATTTGCAGAAGAGCCTCATAAAAAAGAAGATGCTCATAAACATGAGGGGGAGCACGCAACAAAGCACGCTGATGATGCTAAAAGTGCGGATACTACTGATAAGAGCACCGTTAAAAAAGGACCTAACAAGCCTCCTGCATACGCAAAACAGGCAGAAGCTAAAATAGATAGTGAGGTTGACAAGCTGCGTAAAAGTATTATCGCAGATGCCACAGAAGCGGTTATTGAAAGTAATAAAGCACTTATGGCGCTTGAAAATGACCAGCCCAAAGAAGCTATTCGTGCTATTAAAACAGCGATTGGCAAACTAGCGGTTACGTTAAAGCGCGACCCTACACTAGGGCTAAAACCTATTCATGTGATGAAAACAGTGCATAGCTTAAATGCTGACCCTGCCATCATTCAGAAGAAAATTGAAGCCGCGGAAAAGCACTTAAAAGACGGGCAGCTGCAACACGCTAGAATGCTCATCAACCCATTGGTGAGTGATATGACCATCACGACTACGAGCATTCCATTAAGCACTTACCCTGAAAGCCTTAAGGCAATAGTGCCACTCATCGATGCAGGAAAAACTCAGGCAGCAAAAGTTGCACTTAGTAAACTGCTCAGCACACTGGTGAAAAAAGAGCTGGTTATTCCCTTGCCACCTATACACGCAGAAGCCGCATTGGCAGAAGC
>CAZSXI010000037.1:0-11452 GCA_964611045.1 uncultured Cocleimonas sp.
CATTTCACGAAACTGATGAGGTCTATTTACCATACCATTTGAAATAGCATCTTTAGAGCCTGAGCGACTATCTTTACATTCCTCGATACATTTTTGAATATCTGCAATTGATAAAATTGTGTCGTTTGGTTCTTTCTCAAACCAAAAACAGTATCTTGGTTTCGCCTTGATTACTTCAGTAGCACCATAAAATTTTCTAATATAATTCTGATCAAGATTTAGGTCTAAATAACTTTCTTTAGTATTTTTATCAAAAATAAGTGGTTTTGAAAGTCCGTAATAATTACCTTTTTGCATAAGGGAAATATCTGAAATTGGTGTATTAGTAGGTTCTACCCAATAGTTTTCTTGTGGAAGAAGGTATCCATTAATATTTGTAGTGCAAATTTTTGTTTCTTCATCAAAAATTATAGGATTTAATGAGTGTAAACCTGCACCAATACAGACTACAGTTACACCAGCATCATTTGCAGCTAAGTTTTTCCACTTGAATGACCTTACCGCAAATCTAAATTTCAAACCATCATCAAACATCGGCTTCCAAAAATTAGTTACGTGTTGACCTTGTGCAATACTATTAGTCGCAACAAATGCAAATTCAGTCTGTGTATTTTTTGCAAAGTAGTGTGACTTAAAAAACCAGCCACATACATAATCTAAGAGTCCCCATTTTTCAATCTTCCCGTTAAAAAGATCTTTAAGGTCAGCCTTCTGCTCAGGTGTTTTCTTCGCGTTTCCTTTATAAGGCGGATTCCCACAAATATAAGTCTCCCCGCCTTCATTCTCAAAATCAATGTCAGTCTGATCTAATGGCGTAGCAAATAAATCATCTGCAACCAATTTCACCCCTGTCCCCGTAGGCGGGCAAACCGATAACCAGTCAATCCGCAAAGCATTGCCACAGGTAATCCAGTTCATGGCATTCAGCGGTAAAAACTCAGCCAATGCATCTTTTTGCCCGCGATACAGCACATCACATTGATACTCGGCAATAATCAACGCTAGGCGAGCAATCTCAGCGGGGAAGCTTTTCAGCTCAATACCGCGAAAGTTGGTCAGCGGAATATCGGATTTTAAATGGGTTTCATTGCGCTTTTGATGGATTTTATATTCAATTTCACGCATGTTTTTATAGGCGATGACCAAGAAATTACCCGAACCACAGGCAGGGTCAAACACGCGAATTTTAGTCATGCGTTTTTTAAGATTTAACAGTTTGCGTTGGTTATCACCTGCCTGTTCCAGTTGTTCGTTCAAGTCATCCAGAAACAGCGGATTAAGCACTTTTAAGATATTAGGAACGCTGGTGTAGTGCATACCCAGTTCGCCACGCTCTTCATCATCTGCCACTGCCTGAATCATCGAGCCAAAAATATCAGGGTTGATCGCTTTCCAGTCCAGATTACCTGCATGTAATAAATAGGTGCGCGCAATACGGCTAAATTTAGGCACTTGTTTATCACCCGTACCCGCAAACAAGCCACCATTTACATAGGGGAATCCATCCGCCCAGTTGGGTAAATCAGTATTTTTACGCTCATCTCTTGGCGTATCCATTGCACGAAATAGCTCAGCTATTACAAAATCAGCATTCTCGCTACGGCTATCAGACATTTGTTCAATGGTAGCGGTGAAGAGATTATCACCCATAAATATTTCAGTATCTTCGGCAAAAAAACAGAAAATAAGCCGCGTCATAAACTGGTTCATATCACGACGACGGTCATCACTCCCCCAATCTTCGTTCACCCTTAATAACTCAACATACAAGCGGTTCAAGCGCCCCGTTGCTTGTATATCTATGGGGTTGTTACGAATCTGTTGAACCGTACTGATACCCGCCAAAGGCAGGAAGAAACCAAAGTGATTGGGGAAGTTTTTATAATCACAGGCAACCGTTTCACCTGTAAGCAGGTCTTCTGCTTCCAAATATTGCCCGTCGGTTGCTAATGCAAACTTGGCTTTGGCTTTTTGTGTGGTTGGGCTGGCTTTCAGCTTTGCCAACATTTCAGCGGTTTTACCCATAGGGCATATAGCGATGTGGATATTGTTACGCTGTAATACCGCATCTTTAATATCAGTGGCATTGGACGAGCCGCTTTTTAGACGCTTAATAGTAGTGGGTTTATTGCCAAAAGCTTCTAAAAAGGCATAAGGAAAGCTTTCCGCATCAAAGTCTTGTTCGGCTAGTATGCTTATGGCTTCTTCTATTTCAACAGCGTTCAATGACTATCCCTTTAACTGACTAGAAAACATTATATAGATTTTATTGTTTTACAAAAATCGGGCTGATTGTACCTTAAATTCGTGGTACTCAAATTGCATAAATTAAGTAACGTACAGTATTCGTTTTTATGTTTAGTATCAATAGAATGGATGATTTAATATAATGATAAAATTAATCAAACTGAGCCTTTTTACTTCTGCAGGGTTTTTACCTTCATCGAGCATCAGTAGATATTGGTTTCTAGCTTTTCTGGCTTCTTTGAGTTTTTTATTTGGGAACTTGCCAATCGTGACAAGGCATTCTTTGCCATTAAAGCGGCATTTGAAGCGCCAAACCTTTCTACCCGAAGGAGGAACTTACAAATACAAGCCTTCAGCATCAAATAATTTATAAGGCTTAGTTTTAGGTTTTGCTGTTTTAGATTTTAAATCAGTTAATGCCATAGTTAGGGGTAAAAAAGGGTTATTATTTATTCCCTTTTTTACCCCAAAATGGATTGAGTGTAAACAAATATTAACGAACGCTAATGACCTGTAACTGGCTTTGCAATGCGACTTAAAGAACTATATTGAACTTCTTTAAATCTGTATATGGTGCCCAGGGCCGGAATCGAACCGGCACGGTGTTGCCACCGAGGGATTTTAAGTCCCTTGCGTCTACCAATTTCGCCACCTGGGCATACTACTTAGATGGTCTTACAATTTACATCTACTTTATACTCAAGGCTTCGCGCTGCGTTAACTACCACAACGCCACCTGGGCAGATGGTCTTACTAAATCATTACAACAATTTAAAAAGGTAGACAATTCAAATTGTAATTTTGTAATAAAATGGAGGCTGAGCCCGGAATCGAACCGGGCTAGGCGGTTTTGCAAACCGCAGCATAACCTCTTTGCTACTCAGCCTCACAAGGCGCGGAATAATACATCAAACTTTAATATTAGGAAAGGGGATTACTCTTTTGTTTGATAAAAATAATCAACTCATAAAAAAAGCCCTTAATTCCGTTAAAAATTAGAGCTCTTTTATGTAACTGGAGGCTGGACTTGGATTTAAACCAAGGTAATCGACGTTGCAGGTCGTTGCATATTCTCTCTGCCACCCAGCCAAGAGCAAATATATTAGTTATTAGTCAATCATTCTATATAGCTCTGATTAATGGTAGAAACACTGCTTATTAACGGAGGTAGTACAGCATAATATAGGCACAAAAAAGCCGATCATGAAATGATCGGCTTTGTGTTTGGAGCGGGAAAGGAGACTCGAACTCCCGACCCCAACCTTGGCAAGGTTATGCTCTACCACTGAGCTATTCCCGCTTCGTATCAACAAAAACTCATGCCATTAGAGCTTTCTCAACGAGGCGCGTATATTAAGTCCCGAACTTATAACTGTCAAGCACCTGATAGCGGTTTTATTGTTCTTTTTCTAAACCTTCTCTAATAAAAGCAGTAACTCTTCTTCGTTGATAGTCACCACATCGAGACCTTGTGCTTTTGTGAGTTTACTTCCTGCTTTTTCACCATAGACTACAAAGTCTGTTTTTTTAGAGACTGATCCGCTTACCTTTGCACCTAACTCTTCTAATATAGCTTTGTAATGACCACGGCTTTGGCTCATGCTACCTGTTAATACCACCGTTTTTTCTTTGAAAGGATTATCTCTGGCTTCGACCTTTTCTTCTACGGTGGGTTTGATTACTTCAAATAGCTTAAGGACGAATTCATTATTAACACGCATAAATTCTAATAGTGAGTTTGCCATTTCTTCACCAATGCCATCTATAGCAATAATCTCGTCATATTCAGCAGTAACAACATCAAGTCCAAACTCTAATGCGAGTGCTTTGCCTGCAACCTCGCCGATATGCTCAATTCCTAATGCGCTAATGAGTTTTGATAATGGTGTGCCTTGAGAGTTTTTGATTGCCCCAAGTAATTTAGTAATGCGTTTTTCTTTAAAGCCTTCTAGGTTCTCTAGGTCTTCGCTTTTTATATGATAAAGATCGAGTATGTTTTTGATGATGTTATTTTTCACAAACAGCTCAACAATTTTATTGCCTAAACCATCAATATTCATACTCGCTTTTTTAGAAAAATGGATGATTGAATTAACGACACGATCGGGGCAATCCAAGTTTTGGCATTTGATGAGCGTATCTTCGTTAAGTAATTCACTGTCACAGGTTGGGCAGTTTTTAGGACGAATAATGACCTGCTCATCACCCGTTCGTCTATCGGTTAAAACTTTGGTGATTTTAGGGATAACATCACCACTGCGAATAATGATAACGCTGTCGCCAATACGTAAGTCTTTGCGCTCAATTTCATCAAAGTTATGCAAAGTAGCGCGCGCAACCATTGCGCCTTCTATATTGACGGGTTCAACTTCTGCTACGGGTGTGACTACGCCTGTGCGCCCTACTTGCAGGGTTATTGCATTTACTTTTGTAACTTTCTCGATCGCAGGGAATTTATAAGCACACATCCATTTAGGATATTTAACGGTATAGCCAAGGTCTTCTTGCTTATCCACATCGTCCACTTTGATGACCATGCCATCCATCATCATAGGAATTTTATCACGCAGACTAATGAGTTTTTGATAGAAGACTTCTATCTCTTCAACTGTTTTACATTCTTGTGCGTACGGGGGACTTAAAAATCCTAATCCATGCACATAATCCATTTTTGCAGAGAGTGTTTGATGAGCAAGCGTGTTTTCACCCAAGCCCCAAGGGTAAAAAACTAATTTTCGTTTTGCAGATACGGATGAATCAAGTTGCCTCAAACTACCTGCGGCCGCATTGCGTGGATTGGCAAACGGCGCTTCATCATTCTTTAAACGCTCAATATTTATTTGCTCAAAGTCATTTTTACGAATCACCACTTCACCACGTATCTCTATCTGCCCCTCATAGTCAATACTCAACGGTACAGAGCGAATCGTGCGCACATTATCAGTCACCTCTTCGCCAATTGTGCCGTCACCACGGGTAATCGCGCGGATTAACTTTCCATTCTCATACAATAAATTCATGCTCGCGCCATCAAACTTTGGCTCACAAAAATAGGTACACTTATCTTCTGTTTTTTCTACACGCGCTAGCCATTCACTGACCTCATCAATGGTGAAAACATCTTCCATGCTCCACATTCGTCTGATGTGCTGGGCTTTGCTGAACTCATCTCTGATGATTCCACCAATACGTTTGGTGGGTGAATCGGTGGCGACCTCATCTGGATGCTCTTTTTCATGATCAAGAACCTGATGATATAGTTTGTCGTACTCCTCATCAGTCGCGATGGGATTGTCTTCAACATAATAGGCGTGCGCCCATTTAATAAGGGTTTGTACATTTTGTCGGTAACTATTCATCTAAATTTTATGCCCCATCGTATTAAATTATTATGAATGCGATGGGGGATTATCTCATAGTTAATCTAAATTTCACGTCCCCTTTAAAACTAAAAAATGAACCCTATATTATTCAGGCATTACTTAAAGATACAATTAAAAACTGCTTAAAAAAATACTATACATTTAAGCAAAAATGATTTATTTACACGAGCGTAAATAAAGGTACAATACGCGCGTAAAAAATTGTCACGAGGAAGTCGAAAAAAATACTAATAAAAACAGGCTAATCGGACCAGGAGACACTATGACTACAGATAATACTTCAATCACTCGCAAATCAGCATTACCTGTTGATGGCATCGAACCTTATGTTCTTAAAAAGAACGAAGAGTATATGAACGATGACCAGCTCGCGCACTTTAGAGGCATTCTACTCGCGTGGAAAGAGTCTTTATTAGATGAAGCTGATCGCACGGTTGACCACATGCAAGAAGAAGCCAGTAGCTTCTCTGACCCTGCAGACCGTGCAACGCAAGAAGAAGAGTTCACGCTTGAGCTACGCGCCCGCGATAGAGAACGTAAGCTAGTTCGCAAAATTGATAAAACAATCGCACGTGTTGATGCAGATGATTACGGTTTTTGTGATGCTTGTGGCATCGAGATTGGTTTACAACGCTTAGAAGTACGCCCAACAGCTGAAATGTGTATTGATTGTAAAACAACGCAAGAAATTCAAGAGAAGCAGATGGCTTAAACTTTTATTCCACTTAGTCTAATAAACTTAAAAAAGAGCCATCAGCGAGAAAAGGAGCTATCAGAATGAATACTGATAGCTCCTTTTTTGATTCTGCTGATAGCGACACACAAAATATAGGGCGATTCGCGCCCTCCCCTACCGGTCCGCTTCACTTTGGATCACTCATTGCTGCTACTGCCAGCTATCTCAACGTCAAAACAAAACAAGATGGAAAATGGCTGTTACGTATTGAAAACGTAGACACACAGCGTACCCAAAAAGGTGCTTCCCAATCCATTATCAATACATTAGAAGCTTATGGTTTTGAATGGGATGATGAAATCATCTACCAAAACCAGCGCGGTGAAATCTACAAGGATGCCCTCGATTCAATTAGCGAATCCATTTACCCTTGTAGCTGTACGCGCAAGTCGTTAATGGCATCTACGGGTAGTTATTCCTATGTCTACCCTGGTTTTTGCCGTAATGGAGTAGCAAACCCTGATGCAAAAAATCTTAGTATTCGTGTGAAAACCAACCAAACATCTTTTGGCTTTATCGATCAATGCCAAGTAGGCGAGTTCTACCAAAACATCAATAAAGAAGTCGGTGATTTCATTTTAAAACGTACTGACGGTTTGTGGGCTTATCAACTCGCCGTTGTAGTGGATGATGCACTACAAGGTGTGACAGAAATTGTCCGCGGGGCTGATCTATTTGATAACACGCCAAGGCAGATTTACTTGCAATGCATGCTGGGCTACCCCACGCCTGATTATTTTCACTTTCCTGTGGTTGTAGATAGAGTAGGCAAAAAGTTCAGTAAGCAAAATGCATCACCCCAGGTTTCTAGCGATCAAAAGCGCGCTACTTTAATCTCTGTACTGGCGTTTTTAGGGCAAAAGCCACCTAAAATGGACGAGTTTTCCTCCCTAAGTGACTTGTGGGCATGGGCTTTTGCACATTGGGATGCTAAACGTATACCGAAAGTAATGTCGCAGCCCTTTTCTGCGTACAAAACATCGAAAAACAGGGGGGGTGGACTGTAAAAACATGCTTTTTTATAGTCCACCCCCCTTGTTTTTTAACGATTTGTATTTAGTTTGGTGACTTGTCAGGTTTCTAGGTGCAAAATCAAGCGCATTAAAGTCTGTAAACTTAGAATCTCATGCACAATCAATCACCTACTCTCTCAAAATCACCAAAAGCAACCCTGCTTCTAAGCAGTCACTGTGCATTTTGCCCTACGGTTTTAGACTCATTAAGCAAGATGATTAAATCAGGGGAGTTAAGTAGCCTAGAGGTCATCAATCTCGAACAAAACCCTGATGCCATGCAAGAATACAATGTGCGATCAGTCCCTTGGGTGAGAATTGGCACACATGAACTAACAGGATCACAAACCCTTGAGGCATTGCAACAACGTGCAAAATGGGCGATGGATGATGAAAATTTGAAAGGTGACGAGACCGAAGGTGAATCAAAAAACCTAGTCGCAGACTTTGATTTTTTGTTATCTGATGGGCAAGTAAACAAAGTCGTTGATGCACTGCGAAAAAATGAAAAAGACTTCAAACATATTATGACTTTATTGGGTGATGTTGGCTCGGTGCTTAGTACACGCATTGGTATCGGCGTGGTGTTTGAAGAGTTTGCAGAAAGTGATATTCTTAAAACACTCATTCCACAATTAGGTGAATTCAGCCTGCATGAAGATAGCCGAGTCCGGGCCGATGCTTTTCATTATTTGGGTATGACTGCTGATAAATCTGCCATTCCGTTCTTAGAAGCTGGAAAGAAAGTGAGCAAGAATAAAAACGATGAAGAAATCAGTGAAATTATTGATGATTCGCTCGAAGCATTGATGTGATTTAGTTTAGCCCCCTCTCCCTAGCAGGGAGAGGGTTGGGGAGAGGGTAGAATGTTCAAAATATATCATTACCTCTAATTTTCTACCCCCTCCCTAACCCTCCCCCTGCTAGGTGGAGGGGACTTTTACTTTTTTTAGACAGGATTATAAATATTAAAATGCTTGATTTCCTACCGCTTTGGCTATCTGCCCTAATCAAAGAGATTTTCTCTATCAATTACAATCTTTTCAAGCTAATGATTCCCATCATTATTATTGTGAAAATTATTGAAGAACTCGGTGGCATTAAATACATCGCTATGGCGCTAGAACCTGTGATGGAACTTGTCGGCTTACCCGCCTCAATGGGCTTAGTCTGGGCAACCACTATGATTACCAATATTTACGGGGGCATGATTATATTTATTAGTAGCGCAGCTAATGAGACTTTAAGCGTTGCTCAAGTCACCATTCTTGGCAGCATGATGTTATTAGCACACGCACTGCCTATTGAAGTGCGCATTGCCCAAAAAGCAGGCGTTCGGGTAATTTTCACGCTGATATTACGCATTGGCGGTGCTTTATTATTGGGCTTCTTATTGTTGAAACTTTACAGCTCAGGGGATTATTTATCACAAGCCAATACCCCACTTTGGAAACCACCCCAGATTACGGATGATTCTTTACCTACATGGATAATCAGCCAAATAAAAATATTGTTTCAGGTGTTTTTAATTATTGGCGTGTTAGTGGTATTTTTAAAGCTATTAAAACTCAGTGGTATTGAGAAACTCTTTGCTTTCATATTAAAGCCCCTGCTAAAAATACTTGGGCTAAGCGACAAAACCACGTCCATCACCATCGTCGGCATCACGCTTGGGCTAACTTATGGCGGTGGCTTATTGATTAACGAGGCAAACAATGGTGAATTGTCAAAAATGGATGTGTTTGGTTCTATATCCCTATTAGCGGTTGGTCACAGCTTAATCGAAGACACTTTATTAATTATGCTGTTAGGCGCCCATTTATCAGGTATTTTATATGCGCGCATACTCTTTTCGATTCTTCTCATTGCGCTCATTGTTCACAGCGTAAAACGACTGAATCAAATCAGCTTTGAACGGTTTTTTGTCTACCCCGATAAAAACTTGTAAGCTTCATTGACAACCCAATTTGATTAAACCATTTACACAAAGGCACCGCCATGAATATGCAAACCACCATCGAAAATAAACTCAATGATGCTATCGACCTCGAAGTGCTAGAAATAGCCAACGAAAGCAGTATGCACAGCGGCCCTGCGACCGAATCTCATTATAAAGTTGTTGCTGTAAGCAAAGATTTTGAAGGAAAAATGCTAATCGCACGCCACCGTATGATTAATGCAGCTTTGAAAGATGAGTTACAACAAATTCACGCGCTGGCACTGCATACCATGACACCTGATGAGTATTTTGAGAAAGCAGGTAAAGTGGCTGATTCACCCGAATGTGGTGGCGGTGGAAAATAATTTAAATAGATGCTCTCTAAGTCTAAACTAATAACATCAGTAAATGCATCACCCCTCTAAAAGCATACAGAAGGGTAATTTTTAGTGCTTTAACCGTAAATTTTATAGTCCACCCCCCCCTTTTTTCGATGATTTGTATGTTATCTAGAATACAAAACGTCGAAAAAAGGGGGAGGTGGACTATAAAATAGCCTCTTTCGGCCCTTTAACGACTCCAAAACCCTCTTTTTTGCACTCTGTATCTCTTTAACTGGTATTTTTCATCCGTTTTAGGGAAATCTATTGTAATCGCACCGCTGTTTACTGTACCCATAACGGAAATTTCCATTTTTTGATAACGTTTAAGCACTTTTTCCTTCGGGTGACCGAAGCGATTACGATAACCTGCGGGTATCAGCGCTAATTTAGGGGCTACGGCTTGCAAAAAATCTTTTGTTGATGATGTTTTGCTACCGTGATGCGGTACGGTGATGACTTCTGATGGTAATTTATTTTTATTATTTTTCAGCAGATATTTTTCCATTTTCTTTTCGATATCACCTGTCAGTAATAATGAATGATTGGTATTGAATACGCGTAATACACAGGAGCGATTATTATCTTTTTGAGAGCCACTTATAAATTCTTCAGGTGGTGATAGAAACTCAAAATTCACACCATCCCACTGCCAGTGATCACCTTTAATGCAACTCATTATTTCTTGATTTGGCAGCGTTGACACCTTTGACAAAACCGTTAAATCACTGCTGATGATTTCATTCACTGTAATTTCTTTTAATATTGCTTCCGCACCACCCCAGTGATCAATATCTTTATGCGATAAAATCATGCTATCTACTGTTGTTAATCCTTTAGCTTTTAAGAAGGGTACGACCACAAGCTTACCAATATCGTAGCTTTCACTAAAACGCGTGCCCACATCGTAAATTAGAGTATGATTCTCTGTTTGCACAACCGATGCCATCCCCTGCCCTGCATCTAATAATGTAAATGTGAACTCACCTTGTTTCGGTCTCTCTGGCGTGAACAATAATGCGGGCAATATTGCAATTAAGCCAAGCCACCTTGCTGGAAAGCCTTTGGGCAATAGTAAAAATAAAAACCCTCCAAATGCGATGATTAAATAAGCACTGGGGATTTCGGCAAAAGTTATGTTTGCTAAGGGTGAATTAGTCAATAATTCGAAGCCTGCAAACATCCATTTAATCGCCAAAGCAGAAATGCTAAAAATCCCATTTGAAATAACGGTAGAAATCGGCATAAATACCAGACCAATCAAACTCAACGGCACAACCACCAACGACACCCACGGAATCGCCAATAAGTTTGCCACTGGTGATAGCAACGAGGCTGACCCGAAAAAGAACAAGGTAAGGGGTAACATTCCTAGCGATAGGATAATTTGCAGTTTTATCAACCGCATAACGGGTTTTTCAACTTGGCGTTTTAGCACAACTAAAATGATGACAACTGCTAAAAACGACAACCAAAAACTTACCGTCATACCTGCCAACGGATCAAGCAATAATACTGCGGTTACGACAACGGCCAAAACCGTCGATGATTGGTAATGTCGCCTCACCAATAAACCCAATAAGGCAATCACAACCATTAATAAAGCGCGCTGTGTAGGCAATGTAAACCCTGCCAACATGGCGTAAGCCGTTGCAAACATTACACCTGTAATAGTCCCTGCAACTTGCAACGGTATTTTTTCATTCAAGCTAGGGAACAGTCCCCAAATCAACATAATAGGCAAAAAAGCAAAA
>CAZSXI010000038.1:0-11229 GCA_964611045.1 uncultured Cocleimonas sp.
AGATTCTGATTTTTTGGCGTTGCCAGAAGAGATACCTAATTAATAGAGATGCCCTGAAGTCTGTAACTCAAATTATTAAATCATTATTTGCTACAATCATGTTTATTATATTAGCAGTTATGGCAGGTTCAGGAGAAGTACCACCGGCGCTCACTAAAAAGTTACCGATGCAATTTAAAATGCTAACGATGCAAGTACATAAAGGTTTCGATCAAACTGCACTAGATGCCAGCGAAATGGGCGACAAACACAAACATTGGAACAATTAGGCATTTTGATGAGTAAATGTGTGGCTTGCCATGCGATTTATCGTTTACCTGAGTCTAAATAATAGGAAAATAGCCCTTTTATTAAGTCCACCCCCCCCTGTTTTTTGCTGTTTTGTATTACAAATCATCAAAAAATAGGGGGGGTGGACTGTTAAAAACAGCGTTTAAAGGTCACTTATGAACAGAATATTCAAAAATTTCATCTTTCTTCCTCTAATTCTTGCGGGAGCAGTAGCTTTTGTCGTCATGCAGGTTAAGTCCAAACCTCCTATTGAACATGAAGAGGCTAAGTTTCCAACAAAGGCTGTCGAAGTGATCACGGTTAAGAAAATTCCTTTTCGTGCCAGAGCAATGGCATTTGGCAATGTTGAGCCTAAAGTTGTTTTAAAAGCAAAATCAGAAGTCAGCGGCAAAATTAGCTATATTCACCCTGATTTAAAAAAAGGCGCGAGCATTAAAGAAGGAACGGTAGTTTTACGCGTCGAACCCACCTCCTTTAAAATATCGCTGAACCAAAGCAAAGCAGGTTTAGCAGGCAGCCAATCATCGCTAGCGCAATTAGAAAGCGAAGAAAAAAGTACGAAACGCTTGCTAAATATTTCTCAAAAAAATCTTAATGTTGGTCTTAAAGAACTTAAACGAATACAGACACTTTGGAATAAACGTTTAATCGCTCGCTCAACCTTAGATAAAGAAGAGCAAAAAGTGCTTTCTTTACGTCAGCAACTGCAAGATATTCAGGGAAAATTATCAAGCTATCCCAGTCGAAAATCAGCGACTCGCGCACAAATAAAACAATCAAAAAGTCAGGTTAATCAAAGCAAAGATACTTTAGGCAGAACCGAAATTCGGATTCCATTTGATGCGCGAGTTGGTGAAGTTTCTGTTGATAAAGGTGAGTTTGTGCCTGCCGGTGGTTTGTTGTTTGAGGCGCTAGGTGTGCAAGCAGTAGAAATTACGGCGCAGTTACCGATCAAACAATTCCGCCCCTTGGTTTCAGGCTTGGGTAGCAATAATTCATCCATTAGTTTACGCGACCCTGCTAGTTTACAAAGAGCTTTAGCCAATATGAACTTAGAGGCGCGTGTGCGATTAGTAGGGGATTCAAACGATGCCTCGGTGTGGGACGGTGAGCTCATTCGCCTAAGTGAATCGGTTGACCCAACACGCAATACTTTGGGTCTCGTGATCGCGGTTGATAATCCTTATGACAACATTATCCCCGGCAAACGTCCACCGTTATTGAAAGGTATGTACACTTCTGTAGAATTATTTTCACCGATGAAACCCGCCTTAATTGTGCCGCGAAAAGCCGTACATCAAGGACGAATTTACATCGCAAATGATGATAATACTTTAGAAATTATGGCGGTTAATGTTCTATTTCAACAAGGCGACATGGTTGTGCTCGATAGTGAAAAAGACCGTTCTCTTATCGGCAAAAAAATCATTATCAGTGATGTCATTCCCGTGATGGAGGGCTTGCCGCTTAAAGCCATTATGGCAGATGCGTATCAAACACAATTAGTACAAAAAGCGCTGGGTGAAAAAACACCTACCGCTAACGATGGTGTAAGCAAGTGATTCGCTATTTCATAAAACATCCAACGGCGGGCAACATTTTAATGATGGCAATTATTGCCATCGGTCTTGCCTCGCTCACCTTTCTCAACAAAGAGTCATTTCCTTTGCTAAAACCCAGCAAAGTTCAGGTCGTTATGGCATATCCTGGGGCTAGTCCTGCCGACGTTGAAGATGCTATATGTAATCGTTTAGAGGATGCCACCGACGGTATTAGCTTCCTCAAAGAGCAGAAATGTGATGCCCGCGACAATATGGCTATCCTCACCTTAGAAATGCAAGAATCTGGTGATATCAAAGCTTTTTACGATGATATTAAAGCCGCTACCGATGGTGTTTCTGATTTTCCTGCTGATGTTGAAGACCCTATTATCAAACAGCTTGGGCGTATTAGCCGTGTTGCAAATATTGCGATTACCTCTAAAAACCTGACAACGGCTGAATTAAAAACACTCACCGAAGAATACCGCAATAAATTATTAGCAACGCCCACAATTCCTATCGTCACCGTTGCTGGATTTTCAAAGCGTCAATTACAAGTGTTAATCAATCCCGACATACAGCTAAAGTATCAATTAAGCGTACAAGACATCGCTGATCTCATCGCTGCACAAGCCATTGAGCTACCTGCGGGCATACTTGAAGGCAGCGAAACCTTGTACCAAATTCGTTTTAATAATGTGCGAAAAACAGCGGAAGAGTTAGCCGACTTAGTCATCATTAATTCATCAGGAGGTGGCGAAATTAAACTCGGTGATATTGCCAAAGTTGAAGATAGGTTTGAGAAAAACGAGGGCCGCGTTGAGCTAAATGGTGTGCCCGCAGGTATATTACAAGTCAGCAAAAACACAACCGATGATACGCTTAAAGTCTTTGATGCCATGCAAGCTTTTGTTGAATCAGAAAATAAAATTTTACCCGAAGGCACAAAATTAACCATTACCAATGACGGTGCATCACTGGTGCGCGACCGTCTTAAACTACTATTGAAAAATGGCTGGCAGGGACTACTACTCGCAGCATTAGCGTTATTCTTATTCTTTAACTGGCGTTATACCTTTTGGATTGCATTTGGCTTGCCTGTTTCGTTCTTGGGTGGCTTAGCCATGATGGTAATGCTGGGCATTACCATCAATATGATCTCGATGATTGCTCTGCTAATGGCGATAGGTATTTTAATGGATGATGCCATTGTGTTATCCGAAAGTATCGCCCACGAGTATAAAAAAGGTAAAACCCCACAGCAAGCGGCCATTGATGGTACCCAAAAAGTGCTCGCGGGGGTGTTTGCCTCATTCCTTACATCGGCCTTTTTATTCGGCAGTTTGCTCATGATGAAAGGAGATATGGGACAAATTCTTGGTGTATTACCCGTTGTATTACTCTCTGTTTTAACCGTGAGTTTGCTCGAAGCATTTTTGATTCTTCCGAATCACTTAATGCATTCTTTAGAGCGTGAGCATCATAAAAAGCCCCCCAAATTACGTGTGTTTTTTGAAAAAGGCTTCAGTGCCTTACGCGAAGGGGTTGGGAAACTGGCTGATATTGCGATTGACTATCGGTACATTACTGTGGGAATTGCTTTAGCGATGTTGGTGCTATCCATTGGGTTAATCGCCACAGGCACAGTGCAATTTAAAGCCTTTCCTGATCTTGAGGGCAACACCGTTGATGCGCGTGTTCTTCTGCCGCAGGGTACACCGCTCGCAGAAACCGAGAAAGTAATGGATTCCCTCATCAAAGCTTTAGATAAAACCGTGGAAGAGCTGAATAAAAATGAGCCTGAACCTTTGGTGAAAAACGTGCTGTTAAGTTACGGCGTACATACTGATGTGCCAGAGAATGGTACGCATTTGGCAACGCTAAGCTTGGATTTATTAAGCACCGAAATCAGAAATACCAAAATGGCTGACTTCACAAGTCTTTGGCGAAAAAATAGCGGTGATTTACCCAATGTAGTTAGTGTGCAATTTCGTGAGCCTAAATTTGGTCCTGCAGGTCGTGCGATTGAAATTCGTTTAAGCGGACCTGATTTAAACAAACTTTCCAAAGCCTCATGGGAGCTACAAAACTGGCTACGTGGCTATGATGGCGTGTCTAATTTATTGGATGATTTACGCCCTGGAAAACCACAATACTCCGTGCAACTAAAACATGGCGCGTTAGCTGCGGGGGTAGATTCGCGTAGTATTGCTGGGCAACTTCGTTCTGCCTACCAAGGCTCAAGTGCTGGGGATATATATAAAGGGAGTGAAGCTTACGAAATTATTGCGAAGTTAGATAGCAAGCCAAACCAAGAAGTGAGTGATTTTGATGAGTTCACGGTATTCTCTAAAAAAGGCGAACCCATCCCACTAACGAGCGTAGCAACGATTACTGAGAAACGTGAGTTTGCCCGCATCGCTCGTTACAATCACAAGCGCACCATCACTATCTTTGGTGATGTAGATGCAGCCATTGCTAATACCTCCGAAATTATTGCAGCAACTAATCGTGATTTTTTACAAGACCTGCAAACGCGTTACCCTGAAATCACCTTTAGCTTAAAAGGCGAAGTTGAAGGTGGAAATGAGACGCGATTATCAATACTTAAAGGTTTTGGGTTAGGCGCACTGGGCGTGTTTTTATTGCTCAGCCTGATCTTCCGTAACTATCGTGAACCTGCGATTGTCATGCTCAATATTCCACTGGCATTAATTGGAGCAATCTGGGGGCATTTAATTATGGGCTTGGATTTCACTTTGCCCAGCATGATTGGTTTTGTGTCGCTCGCAGGTATAGTGGTTAATGATTCTATTTTGCTGGTGGTATTTGTAAAGAACCATGTTGAAGAAGGCTTAGGCTTTCATGATGCGGCAAAACAAGCCGTGCGTGACCGCTTTCGTGCCATCTTCCTGACTTCCGTCACAACAGTCGCGGGCATGACACCACTGCTGTTTGAAACTAGCACACAAGCACTAATTCTTGTGCCATTGGTTACCAGTATTGTCTTTGGTATGTTGACCTCAACACTGTTGATTATGTTTGTGCTACCTGCCATGTATGGAATTATGGAAGACATTGGTTTTGTGAAACTCGAAAAAATCAGTGACAAAAAGCTTAAAGCACAGCCTGCTTAGGCTTTTCAGGTCATCTGCTTACATCTACCTTTTATTTTGCATAGCACGGATTAATCCGAAAAACACAGCCAAAAGTCTGGCGTTGCTATTGGAGTAAGTGCTGAATGCGTATATTGGAACATATTAATGATCATGTTTTCGGTATACGTTATGCTACGAATTTTTGCGATTGGCTTTACTTTAATTTCTTCTTTGATGCTTTCAACAAGCGCATCTGCTTGTGATGACAAAGCTTGTGAGGCGGCTTATTTAGCGGCGACAAAACAATACACTGAAAACCATATTCGCCAAGCAGAAACGTATCGTACAGAACGCCATGCCCACTCTAAAAACAGAGAACGTCGAGCGTATGCGCATTATGTCCATATGCATATGATGTTATTTGGAAAATAAAACTAAGCTATTTCAGGCACGTTTTCTTACTTTGTCACTAGCGCAACACGTATTGAGTCCAATTTTAGTCTTGCTTGCTCTAAATATGATGCTAAAGCAGTAGCATTTGCTTCTAACGTTGCCACTTCCTCCTTTCGAATATTAGGATTCACTTCTGCAAGCGCGCGTAAGCGTTCAATATCGTCTTTTGCTTCTGCCATCATCAGTGTTTGAGCTTGTTGTACGATTTTAACTTGTTGTGGCTTGGATAAGTTCTCAGCAATCTCTACCAGTGTCTGAATTTGTGGTCGTGCGTGTTGAATTAGCTCTTGCGTGGTTTGTTTATTCACGTGTGCTGCATGGCTATTCATACTTGAGTGTGAAAGCACTTTGCTTAAGTCTCTGCCAGTATTATCAACGACAATACGCACGGTTGATTCTTCTAAATAGCGGGGTAGTTGCAAGTATTTTGGTGCAGGGCAACTCACAGTAAATATTGCTTCTAGCATTAAAGTACCAGCGTCGATGGTATCGGACTCTAGCTCTAGCGCACAAAAAGTGGCATTGCCAAATTCGCTGGTGAGGATCATATCCATCGCGCCCGTTACCATTGGGTGCTCCCACGTTATGAAGTGCATATCTTCACGAGATAACGCTGTATCGCGATGATAGGTTGCGGTCAAACCATCTTCTGGCAAACTGGGGAAGTTTCCATTCATCATGTGATCGGTTGGCTTTACGATGAAGCTCGTACTGCCATGAATCTGCTGATCAACACCATATTGGTCAAAAACTTCGTCCATGTACTCGCTAAGATCGTTTTCTCTCGCCAAGCTTTCAAGCTCATCAATCACTTCTTGTGCATGTCCTTTATGACACGAATTAAGCTCAAGTAAACGGTCACGCCCTTGTTGCATTTGGGTGAGTGTTTCATCGACTAGGGCTTTTGTTCGGATGATTAAATTATCGAAGTTTTCTGTATCACTGCTGAGTAATTCGCGTTCAATCTCATTTTCAAACACTTCAAAAATACTGTGCCCAACCGAGCAAACGTGCTGAAAAGCGTTTAGGCCTTGGTGATACCAATTCATTAGTTTTTCTTGCGCTGTATTAGCAAAATACGGAACATGAATTTTAATGGTTTGGGTTTGTCCAATACGATCTAGGCGACCGATTCGCTGCTCTAGTAAATCAGGATTTAGAGGAAGATCAAACAAAATCAGGTGATGTGCAAATTGGAAGTTACGCCCTTCACTACCAATTTCTGAACACAATAAAATCTGCGCGCCTTGTTGTGCACTAAGAGTATTGTCTGCAAAGTAAGCCGCCGAGCGATCACGCTCGATAATGCTTAAACCTTCGTGGAATACGCTCGCATTGACTGATGTGCGCAAACGTAAATATTCTTCTAATGCCAAGGCTGTTTCTGCATAGGCACAGATCAGTAAGACTTTTTCTTTTGGATGATTTTCTAACCAATCGACCAACCAATCGACACGCGGGTCTTCCACAATCCAATCGCTTGGATCTGCGGAAAGCTCAGGGTGTAATTGCAAATCTAAGCTCTCTAAACCTAATGAGGATTCATTGGCACTTTGATAAATTTCGGGTAGATCAATTTTGTATTCGTGCAGTTCACGTTGCGGAAATCCACCCACAGAATCACGCGTGTTACGATAAAGCACACGCCCTGTGCCGTGGCGATCTAACAAGCTTTGGATAACGGGTTCTACAATTGAGGCTTTGTCTTCTTCACTCTCAAAAGCATTTACCGCTTCTTTACCCAAATATTTTTCGAGCTTTACCAGTTGTTTTTCATCGTACAAATCACTGTCATCATTTAGCAACCACTGCACTAATTTATTGACTGGTTTGTAGTTAGCTTCCTCTTCGGTATAACTTTTGAGATCAAAAAATCGGTCAGGATCAAGTAAGCGCAATCGAGCAAAATGCCCTTCAACACCCAGCTGTTCTGGCGTTGCTGTGAGCAATAATAGCCCCGGGATTTTTCGTGCCAGTGACTCAATACAAACGTATTCATTACTGATGTGTGACTCGCTCCAACTTAGGTGATGCGCCTCATCCACAATCATAATATCCCAGCCTGCATCAACCGCTTGTAGATGGCGCGTAGGATTTTCGGTGAGGAATGACAAACTGCATAAAACTAATTGCGCGCTTTCAAACGGGTTCACGCGTTCATCCGCATCGCCTTCTTCTTCAATTGCAAAACAACGCTCTTCATCCAGCACCGTAAAGTGCAGATTAAAACGACGGAGCATTTCAACCAACCACTGATGTACCAATGTTTCTGGTACAACAATTAAACAGCGGCTTACACGCTCGGTTAAAAGTTGTTGATGCAATATCAAACCCGCTTCAATGGTTTTACCCAAGCCCACTTCATCCGCCAATAAAACACGGGGCGCATGACGCATCGCCACTTGATGCGCTATATAAAGCTGATGTGGTAACGCCTGAATACGCGGGCCTAACAATCCATAGCTATCTGATTGTTGCTGGAGATGCAGATGATCGAGCGTTTCTACACGAAGTTGAAAATGTTTATTCTTATCAATCTGCCCAGCAAATAAGCGATCTTGTGGCTGACTAAACTGTGCAAAGCTATCTAGCTCCAGTTCATGCATCCCCACCTCTTTACCATCTTCATCAATGTACTGGTACACAATGCAATGATTATGCTCGGCATGACCTGTGACGATGTAGTTTGCACCTTCTTCAGTTTGAATCGTTTCACCCACAGGATATTTCACACGATTCAGCGGTGCGTTATCAATCGCATAAACACGGGTTTCATCAACTGCAGGGAAAATAATCGTAAGGTGACGACCGTCAATTTTTTCAATAAAGCCCAGACCTAAATCTGCTTCGGTGTTGCTTACCCAACGTTGACCGGGGTGAAATTCGTTGTTGCTCATAAGTGATTATTTTGCTGAAAACTAAACAGTGAATTTTGCCACGGGCAGACGAGAAAATATACGGAAATGTACAGACTCTATGACTTAGAGGAGGAATAGAATGCTTGAGTCTTTTCATCCGCAGGAAACATTAACTCTACTTTATATTCACTAACAGCAACATCCTGAACCGTGCCCAGCTGTGCCATTATTGAAAAGAAGGCATGATCACCTTTGGATAGTTTGAATTTGGATGTGATGACGGTTTGTAAGTCGTTGAATATATTGCTATTGGAAGAATCTAAAATACAAGTTGATAGGTTTTTTTCGAGAAATATCAATCTTTCTGGGTTTCCGAGCAAATTGATTTCTTGTCGTAAACGGATTAGAACTAATGAAACAACCTCAACCCAATTAACAATTTTTGAGTTGTCCGGATTATCATTAATCAATGCTTCAATTAAATTTTTCTCACCTGAAAAACCCAGTTCTACTAACAGTGCTTGCGCGGATAAATTCGCTTTTATCAAGTTCCAATTTTGATCTAAAACTATGGCAGGGTATGGCATATGATTTTCAATCATTTGCTCAATCGCATCAAAAACAGGCTTTAGGTTTTTATCATTTGCAGACAGCTCGGAGTATATCGGTGCATAACCCGCTAAGTTGAGTGCTTGGTTTATTTCGCGTTTCGGCAAATTAAGAAAAGTTGCGATCTGTAATACCATCGGTTGACTAGGTATTGATTTACCTGTCTCGATAAAACTAATGTGCTTACTGGATACATCCAATTCTAAAGCTAATTGTAATTGGCTATAACGTCGTTGTTTACGCCACTTTTTAAGAATTGTCCCGACCGTTTCTTTCATGGTCTTCATTATCGCAGTAACCCAGCACAAAACAATAACCTCGGAGGTAATTGTTTTGCGGAAACACACTGTTTAAGCTAGTTGAAATTCATTTATCACGAGGGTGCTTCTTATGAAAGCATAAATTTACCCGCAAGATTTCTGATTGATTTTTTAGATTGGCCTTTAGATAAAACATCACTAGCGTTTGATAGAAACACCATGTGGTTATCGAGTATTGGCGCTGGATTATTAGCAGCGGTTGCAATATTTTTAGGTGGCATTGTCGCTCCTGCCATCAAAGAAGGAAATCAGTCAATTATTCGAACAACAACTGTTGCAATGGTGGTTTGGTACTTAATAGATAGCATTGGCTCTATCGCAGCGGGTGTACCATCAAATGCTGTGTTTAATACTATCTTCTTGGCATTGATACTTCTCCCTTTATGGAGCGGACCATCGGAAGAAAAAACCAAAAACATGTAAGGACAATAAATTACGCCCATAAAAAAGACCGCCGAAGCGATCTTTAATAATAACAATGCCTAAATTATTCAGATTGCCCCCGTTTTGTGTCAGTACAAGGCGGAAAAAGTGAGCTTGCTACTGCAAGTGATCTTTTCCCAGCGCAGTAATGACGCAAATAAGGGAGTAAGCTGGATAATTTATTTTATAAAGAGCATTTCTTGGTATGTCGGTAATGGCCACATATCATCAGCAACATCAGCTTCTAATGCATCTGCATGCCCACGTACTTCATCCATCAAGCCGCGAATATCATTTGCACAGAACTGCATGTGAGCTTCTTCTGAACCATGATCTTCTTTTGCCATTGCTTTTTCAAGCTTGCCAACAGATTTCATCATACCGTTGATGTTTGAAGCTACACTTTTAGCTATTCCGTTATCAAAATCAACCCCCATTTCATTGGCTGATGCTGCTGTAAGCGCAAGATCAGATAAGTAGCGAGTTGCTGCTGGGTAGATAACTGTTTTAGCCAAGCTTTGTACTAGCCTTGCTTCAACTTCAATTGAAAGAATATACTTTTCTGCATGAACTTCAAAACGACTTGCAAGCTCGGTTTCTGATAGTACGCCCGTGCTTTCAAACAGCTCCTTAATTGAATCATCTTTAAGGTATGGAAGTGCATCAGCCGTGGTTGGCAAGTTCTTCAAACCGCGCTCTTTTACGGCCATTTCGTGCCATTCTGATGAATAGCCGTCACCACCAAATACTGCCGCACCGTGTTGCTTCATTAGCTTTTTGAGGACTTTTATAACACCTTCGCGAATAGCCGCATTACTCTTGCCATCGATTGCCGTTTCTAGCTCATCTGCAATCCACTTTAATGAGTCTGCCAGCATGGTGTTCATTGCAATTAATGGGCCTGCCACTGATTGATCCGAACCTACTGCGCGGAATTCAAAACGGTTGCCGGTGAATGCGAATGGAGAAGTACGGTTACGATCACCCGGATCTTTAGCGAATGGAAGAATCTGTGAAAGACCCATATCCATGATTCCACCTTCATCACATCCGTCTAGTTTTCCTTTTGCGATTTGATCAAATACACCTTCGATCTGTGAACCAAGGTATACAGAAAGAATCGCTGGTGGCGCTTCGTTAGCACCTAAACGATGATCGTTACCCGCTGATGCGATAACCGCACGAAGTAGTGGGCCGTATTTATGTACGCCACGAATAACTGCGCCACAGAAGATTAGGAAGTTAAGGTTGTCGTGTGGCGTTAGGCCAGGGTCAAGCAAGTTACCCTGCGTTGAGTTACCGACCGACCAGTTTACGTGCTTGCCCGAACCGTTAATGCCAGCGAATGGCTTTTCATGCATCAAACAAACAAAGCCGTGTTTCTTCGCTGTATTTTTGAAAACCGTCATTAGTAATTGCTGGTGGTCAGCTGCTACGTTTGCTGCTTCGTAATAAGGAGCAATTTCAAACTGACCTGGAGCAACTTCGTTATGACGTGTCTTAGCAGGGATGCCAAGTTTGTATAACTGTTCTTCAGTGTCTTGCATAAACGCAAGGATACGTGGCTGTATTGCACCAAAATAATGATCATCAAACTCTTGACCTTTAGCTGCTGCTGCGCCAAATAAGGTACGAC
>CAZSXI010000039.1:0-3217 GCA_964611045.1 uncultured Cocleimonas sp.
TGCCCATTTGGCTCTGTTTTATTAAGTTTTGTTGTTGAACCATTAAGGTTAATATTGATTTGTTTGTTTCTTTCATTATCAACTAAAAACCACATTAAGCGCTGTCTAACCGTTGGTGAATTTGCATCCTCCTCATTAACACCTAAGCTTTCAATGACTTCCGAGAGTAATTTTTGAGTCGTTTTTTGGCTGATACTTTCTTCTTCTTTTTCGAACACCCAATGGTGGATGGGGATATTCCATTCTGTCTCTGAAATTTGGTTTGCAGAAGTTGGGAAGAACCAAACATCCTCATCATCTTTTAGAGGGCTTCCGCCACAGGCAGACATTTGGAAGAACGTAAAAATAAGGCAGAACTGTGATTTGAACGATAGCATCCTATTTTTTAAAAACAGTTTTTCCTTTTACGAAGGTTTGTACGGTTTTTCCACTAAAGCTCCAACCTGTGAAGGGGGTGTTTTTTCCATTACTGAGAAGCTCGTTTGCATCTAACTGCCAGAATTCTTTTGGATCAAACAAACTGAGGTCTGCTTTTTTACCTGCTTGTAAAGTGCCTGCATTACTGTTGATTAATGAAGCAGGCTTGTGAGTAAGGTAGGCAATGGCTTGGTTTTTGTCGATGACTTTTTCTTCTACTAAACGCAATACCAATGGCAACAAGGTTTCAAAGCCCGAAATTCCGGGGCTAGATTCTTCGAATGGAGTAAGTTTTGCATCAATCTCATGCGGTTGATGATCTGAACAAATTGCATCAATCGTACCATCGGCTACCGCTTGGCGCAGTGCATCGCGATCTCGTTCTGATCTAAAGGGCGGGATAACGTGGCACAACGAATTGTAATCGCATAAATCCATTTCAGTTAAAAACAGTTGGTGTACGGCAACATCTGCAGTGACAGGCAAGCCGTTTTGTTTGGCTTGTTTTAATAGTGTGATGCTGTCGGCACTTGAGAGGCGACAAAAATGTACGGGGCTTTTAGTCTGTTCAACTAAGGTTAAAATCTGTGCCATTGCGGCTGTTTCTGCCGCAACAGGAATCGGGGGTAAACCTAAGCGCGTTGAAAGCGCGCCTTCGTGCATTCCGCCTGTTTCCATCAATGAATGTTCAAGCGGGTGTAAAAATAACGGTAGACCGTGAGTGGAGGCGTATTCCATCGCTTTACGCAATGTTGCCAAATCTTTCATTGGCTCCCAGCCTTGGCTTACTCCAACACAATCGACGTATTTTAAGCTACCCATGTGGCTGAGTTGTTCGCCTTCTAGCTTTTCTGTTAGTGCCCCAATCATGCTGACTCTAGCAAAGCCTGCTTGTTTGGCTTTACTGCGGATTAATTTTACCGTAGCGCCACTATCAATAGGGCTACTTTTTTCTGGCATACAGCAAATTTTGGTGATACCCGCACTAACAGCAGCATAAGTTTCAAACGGAATTCTGGTTTTGTTTTCTTGGCCTGGCTCACGAAGATAAGCACTTAAATCGACAATTCCGGGTAATACCCATAAGCCAGAAGCATCAATAGTTTTGTCTGCTTTAAACGTTGATGGTATTTGCGAACCAATGCCTAATATTCTGCTTTTTTGTATGGCAATATCGGCAATTTCATCAAGCCCACTGGCAGGGTCAACCAATCGCGCATTTGTAATTAAGGTGCTCATACGCCATCACCTTGCGCCCTTGTGCTAATTACCATCGACATAACCGCCATTCGCACGGCAATGCCGTTTGTTACTTGTTGCAAAATAACGGACTGTGGACCATCAGCTACACGAGAATCTATTTCCACTCCACGATTTACAGGGCCAGGATGCATTACAATCGCATCTGGTTTTGCGAGTTTTAAACGTTCTTCGGTTAGCCCGTAACGTGCATAATATTCACGAACAGAGGGTAATAAAGCCGCCTTCATCCGCTCATGTTGCAAACGCAGCATAATCACAACATCGACATCTTTTATACCTTCTTCAATATCAGTGTAAAGCGATACGCCCATTTTTTCGATGCCTTCGGGGATGAGTGTTTTTGGTGCGACAAGGCGAATTTCGCCTGCACACAATGTTGAGAGCGCATGAATTTGTGAACGCGCCACGCGGGAATGCTTTATATCACCCACAATGGCAACTTTAAGTGGTGTGAAATCACCCTTGTGCTGGCGAATTGTCAGCATGTCTAACATCGCTTGAGTCGGATGTGCGTGTTTGCCGTCACCTGCATTTAATACGCTAATATGTGGAGCACAGTAACGCGCGATAAAATTTGCCGCGCCGCTACTCGGGTGACGTACCACAAACATATCACAGCCCATTGCTTCTAAATTGCGAATGGTATCGAGCAGACTTTCGCCCTTTGAAGTGGCTGAGTTACGAATGTCCAAATTAATCAGGTCAGCCGAAAGTCGTTTAGCCGCCAGCTCAAAAGTGGTGCGGGTGCGTGTTGAATTTTCAAAAAACAGATTCATCACGGTTTTACCGCGCAGCAAAGGTGCTTGTACTTGTGCTTTATTAGGTAAAGATACGAATTGTTGTGCGCGATCTAGAATTTCTTCTAGCATTAAAGGCGGTAAGCCTTCGACGGTAAGGAAATGTTTTAACTTACCATCTGCGGTTAATTGCATGGATGATGGTAATGGCCCGGGGGTGATATTGTAATTATCGGTGGTCACTGGGCTGATGACTCTCGCTTCAAATGGCTACGTTTAGTTTTTCTCACGATTTATTTTATCCAAATCCCCAATATAAAAACGAATATAGCACAAGTTTTTGTCTCCACAGCACACCCAAAAAATATCCGCTTAACCTACGGGTGAAGCGGATATTTTTTGAATGCACGGTGAAACCAAATACTTGCACTCTATTTCGCTTTTCTATTAGGGACTTGGATAATGCTTAACTCCAATTTATTGTTATCGTTTGATAGCTTAAAGTAGCTATCTGGTTCCATGATTTGCTTGAAACCGACTACCTGCGCTTCAACAGGTAGCTCCCGATTACCTCTATCAATCAATACTGCTAAGGTAATGCTCGCTGGGCGACCGTAATCAAACAACTCATTCATTGCTGCTCTGGTTGTCCGCCCTGTATATAGTACATCATCTACTAGAATGATATGTTTATTTTCCAAACTAAATGGCAGTTTTGAAGGTTGGATTTGTGGGTGTAATCCAATTCGGCTGAAATCATCACGGTAGAAATTGATGTTTAGTTCGCCTAGTTCTTCTTT
>CAZSXI010000039.1:3317-5484 GCA_964611045.1 uncultured Cocleimonas sp.
TGCTTTAAACGATCTGCTGCTTCTAATGAGGTGAATTGTTCATTTTCTTGATCTACAGGTAAATTATAACGCCCATTTAGCTGATTACAAAAACGATCAATACGCTTCTTTAGTGGGTTTTCAGTGCCATCAAGTTCAATCGGTAAACCTACTACTATTTGTGCTGGCTTCCAATCATCAATGAGCTTAGAAATACCCTGCCAATCTGGCTGTTCATCTTTACCTGTTAGCGTGCATTCTGGTGTTGCACTACCTGTTAGCGTGTTACCAACAGCTACCCCTGTGCGCTTTAAGCCAAAATCAAATGCGATGACAGTATTCAAGCGTGACCTGCAACACCACTGATTGTATTTACATCAATACCCAAGGTATCTACCGCGCCTGTCCAACGCTTTTCATAAGGTGTATTAAAAAGTATTTTTTTATCGATAGGGCAATTTAGCCATGAGTTATTCATCATTTCTGCCTCCATTTGCCCTGCGGTCCAACTAGCACAACCTAAAACCAATAAAAAATTCTCAGGCCCTTCTCCTGCGGCAATATCAAATAAAATATCACGAGAAGCCGTCACAGATATGCCATCACTCACTTCTAAGGTATTGTCCCATTTCTTATTAGTATCGTGAATAATAAAACCTTGTTCAACTTGAACGGGACCGCCTTGCATCGCGGTCATTCCTTTAATGGCGGTATTTTTTGAAGGGATATTTAGCTGTTCAAAAAGTTCTGCGATAGTAACTTGCATCGGGTGGTTTATGGTTAACCCAAAGCAGCCATCCTCATTGTGCTGACAGATTAGCGTAACTGACTGTTCAAAATAAGGATCATTCAAGTTAGGCATCGCTATAAGCAACTGATCTTTTAAAAAGCTGGTCTGTTTAACGGATTGCTTTTCCATAATATCACCTAACTGTTGTGTGAAGGTCTCATGATGTTTACTTTGAGAAGAATCTAGCCTCGCTATCTCCTGTTGCCTTATGAAATACAATCGTTCGAGTAATATTCAACCGATCGTATTTTGCTCTAATCTTTTTTGGCAGCGGATCATAAGGTGCTGCCAGCTTAACAATTTTAATTGCACCATTATCTAATACTTTAGAACCTGATGAGGTTGAGACCTGAATTTCAACCACTCGCCCAGCTCTATCTAAGGTGGCATTTAAGATAAGTGTACCACTTAAACTTAATTCTAGTGCTTTTGCTGGAAAGTTAATATTACCAATTCGTTCTAACTTTTTTGACCAGTTATGAATATATTCTGCTTCGATGCTACCTCTTGCACTTAATGAGTCTATAAAATGAATACGTGGACGCTTAGCATAACGTTCTTCTTGCTGACTCATTTCTGCCATTAATTTTGCAATGGCTTCCGTTTGCTCTGAGTTTTCCATTTGGCTTTTAACGGGTATTTCTTGTTCTTGTTCTTCTGGCTTTTTATCAACTATTTTCTTTGTTTTTCCTTTAGTGGTTAAAATTTGCGGTGTTAGTTTTGGTTTAACCACTTCTACTTGTTTTTCTGCTGTAAAAAAATCTTCACCATTATCAAGATTAGGTACATCTGCTGCAAACGCGCTAGTAATACGGCTTTTTTCTTCTTTACTACCACTGCCTTGTTGGTTTGCATTAGCAATAAAGTCTGCTTTGTCGGGTGCTTCACTATCTTGAAAGTTAACCATAGTTATATCAAAAACAGGGGACTTTGGTGCACTAGGTGGCGTTGGCGGTGCAAACGTCATTGCCAAAAGCCCAGCATGAAAAGCTAGAGAAACAGGTATTGTAAATATAAGCGGGTCACGCCCAAATATTTTTATCGTAGAAGACATAGTTTAATCTTTTTTATTTTTAGTTAAAGTATTCTAGTTAAGTCATGGCATAAGCCTATGCGCCCGATTATAACACAGGAACTTGAATTTAAGATGAACAGCAAACCTAGGAGGCTGCCCGAGATGAAATTATATAACTTGAGGGCTTTATACAAAACTATGGAGAGAGGGGAAAAGTACCAATTTGCACAAAGTAAAAACCCCGAGGGATACTCGGGGTTAAATTTGGTCACTTTGCAATGCCTAAACATTAAACAAGCAGCGTTATCCTCCAATAACGCTGGAGAAAAACTCGCAAGAGCCTTTCGTATAGCAACCATTCCTCGGGTGGTATATGTGAGGAA
>CAZSXI010000039.1:5584-11158 GCA_964611045.1 uncultured Cocleimonas sp.
GCCCAAACATTATTCATATTTTGGCTACTCGGTGGCACTATAAAATCAAAATTATCAGGGCTGGCTAATATTTTATTGAGTCGAATAATAGAGGCATAATGAATATCTGGGTGTGGTTGACGATTCATTAAAAATAAAAAGTTATAAGGCTCCTCTTCTTTTAAGTCAGAAAACAAACCACGTGAATTACGCAACTCTTCTCCGCCCACCATACTTGCCATCATTCCAAAAGGTGAATTACCTGCAAGATAGGCAATATTGGCAGCGGGAGTACCTAAGTGTGGTGACGCAATGGTGATTAATCCATTAATGGGCTGGCGTGAGGGGTTCAAGGTGTAAAGCCTAGACACAATACCGCCCGCAGAGTGACCTACTAAGGTTATTGGCTCTTGACGCTGGGAGTAAAGGTGTGAAAGGTATCGTGCCAATAAGCTTGTCTGAACTTGCATGGTTGCTTGCGAAGGAAGCTCTATGGAGAAAAATACATTACCTTTTAAAGTCAACGCTCGTGGTAATAGCATTGATTGCGGCGAATAGCCATAGCCACCACCATCTTGCCAACCCGCATCTAATAATGGTCGGGTAAAACCCGATTGTCGCCAACTCATACCATCACTCATGTAACCATGCACTAAGACTAACGTTTTTGCTTGCACAGAAAAGGAAGGAAATATTAAAAAAATGAGCGACAAAATAGTGGGTTTTAGTAGCATAATGCATCCATGACAATACGATGCATTGCTTTTGATTTAGACGACACTTTATGGGAGTGCCATCCTGTTATCGAACGCGCAGAGTATCGTTTTTATGAGTGGTTGCAATCATACTACCCAAAGATTAGCCAAAAATATAGCGAAGCTGATTTGATAGCGCATCGCATGACGTTTATGCATTCAAATCCTGACAATCGTCATGATTTAACCACGTTGCGAAAACAGTGGATGGTGCAATTAGCCAATGAAGTTGAATACGATCTTAAACAGAATAAGAGCTTCGTAGAAAATGGATTCGAGGTTTTTTGGCTCGCAAGAAATGAAGTTACATTTTTTGACGGAACCTTGGCGCGTCTAGAAGTTTTATCGGCACGTTACTCATTAGGCGTAATCAGCAATGGCAACGCCGATGTTCATCATATAGGTATTGGGCATTTATTTGACTTTGTTTTGTCATCAGAAGTTGCAGGAATTGCTAAGCCTCACCCTGATATCTTTGACCAAGCACTCACCCTGTCAAAGACTAAAAAACATGAGACCGTTTATGTCGGGGATGATCCAAAGCGGGATATTTTAGGTGCGCATAGCGCAGGCATTCACGCCATTTGGTTTAACCCCAGTTTAAAACCATGGCCTGGTGGACAAGTACCTACTGCTGTTATCCAACACCTTGATCAACTTGAAGACAAAATCAGGCCTTTATGAGATACTATTTATGGATATGGGTATAACAACAATACAAAACAGCAAAAAACAGGGGGGGTGGCAAAGAAAAATGCCTATTTCTTATCTGTTTTCTCATTCTTAGGGCTAAAAATGCAACATAGTCAACTCAGTGACACCAATGATCGCGGTCGTGCCGAATGGATCGAGCGCCTGTGGATTAGTGATAGTGATGCTGACAAACAACAGCTCATCGAAGCGATTGATCTCATGCTTGATGTTGCGGCAATTAATCGTGATTCGCATATTCCTTTAAGCCTTGATGTCGCGGATATCCTACGTAACCTACAAGTTGATCAAGTCACTCTCATCGCCACTATTCTTAGTGATGTTCGTTTGAGCGACACCTATTCAGTAGAAGCCATTGCCGAAAAATTCAGTAGCACCATTGCTTTGTTGGTTAAAAATATGCGTTGGTTGCATAACTTTAAAGCCCCCACCGAAAATGAAACACCCGTACCAGAGCAAGCCGAGCGCCTAAGACGCATGTTGTTAGCAATGGTCGATGATGTACGTGCAGTATTAATACACCTTGCATGGCGTTTGCAACACTTGCGCTTATTGGCTAATGCCGAAATGCACGAACGCCGTGCCGTTGCGCAAGAAACCATGGATATTTTTGCGCCACTCGCCAACCGATTGGGTGTAAGCCAAGTAAAATGGGAAATGGAAGATTTAGCCTTTCGCTATTTAGAACCCATCACCTACAAGCAAATTGCAAAATCACTCACGGCCAAACGCATAGAGCGCGAAGCGTACGTTGAAACCTTCACCAAAAACTTACAAAAACTCTTAAAAGATAGCGACGTTGAAGCCGAAGTTTATGGTCGTCCTAAACACATTTACAGTATTTGGAAAAAGATGCAGCGCAAGCACCTATCCATAGATCAACTTTACGATTTACGTGCCGTGCGCGTTATTGTAAACGATGTACAAGAATGTTATGCAACCTTGGGCTTGGTGCATGAAAAATGGAAGCACGTGCCTGCGGAGTTGGATGATTATATTGCCAATCGCAAACCAAACGGCTATCAATCTCTTCACACCGTTGTTATCGGCCCAAAAGGTCGTTATGTAGAAATCCAAATTCGTACACATGATATGAATGTATTTGCCGAGCTTGGTGTTGCTGCACATTGGCGCTATAAAGAAGGTGGCGGACAAGATGCGGCAATGGAGCGCGTAGTAGGCTCATTACGCCGACTGTTAGACAGTGATGAAAATGATACAGATCTACTCGAAGACTTTCGTGCGGAGATATTCCCTGACCGTGTTTTTGTTATCACACCTCAAGGTGATATTTTAGATTTATCCAAAGGCTCTACACCGTTAGATTTTGCCTATGCGATTCACACCAGCGTTGGGCATCGGTGCAATGGTGCAATGGTCAACGGGGTTATTGCACCATTAGATCACACACTACGCAATGGTGATCAAGTGGATATTATTACCAAAAAAGAAGAGCAGCCTAGGCGTAAATGGCTAAACCCAGCTTTAGGTTATGTTGGCTCATCCAGCACGCGCAGTAAAATCCGTCATTGGTTTAGGCAGCAAGATCATGGCAAAAACCGTCAAGATGGCTTGGATATTATCGAGCAAGAAAAACATCGCCTAAACCTAAAGGAAATCGAAATTAAACCACTGCTAAAACGCTTTAACCAGCAGTCTGAAAAAGAATTCTTAGTTGCGCTAGGTCGTGGCGATATTAGTATCGTGCAATTTACCGATGCTTTGGATATCCCTAAAAAGGAAGAAGTGAAATTCCGCAAGATCAGTGTGAAAGAAACTCACGATGATCGTGGCATTCAAATTCAAGGCGTGAGCAACTTGCTGGTTGAAATTGGCAACTGCTGTAAGCCTGTTCCTGGTGATGAGATTATTGGCTATATAACGGTTGGACGCGGTATCACTATACATCGCGCGGACTGCGCAAATATTGATGTGAATAATTTAGGGCCTGAAAAAGCAGCACGCCTAGCAGAAGCAAGTTGGGGCACAGAAACTACGGCTTATACCGTTGATATTCAAATCACAGGCTTTAATCAGCCTGGTTTAATAAGTGATGTTGCGACAGTTTTAGCCAAACAATCAATCAATGTTATGAACATAAATACACAACGTGGCAATACAGAACTTATTTCTATATTGACATTAGCTATTCAAATAGAAAATACTGTACAACTTTTTGAAGTCTTAGAAAAAATTGCACAATTACCGAATGTAATGGATGCGAAGCGCCATAGTTAGTTTAAACCACTTAGTAGTCGATCTAAGTAATTTTAGAAAACTTTGCTACTGTTTTTAAATAAATTCCAAATTCTAAGGAGAACACCGATGTCAGACAACCAAAACCCTTATGCAACACCCGAATCTAATGTAGCTTCTGATTCACTGGGTCAAGATGTTAGCAAAATCAAAGTATTTAAACGTTTTACCACCTGGGGCGTTCTCGGACTAGCTATCATTACACTAGGAATATACGGCTATTACTGGATGTATTCACGTACTAAAACGCTGAACACGCTAATCCCTGAAAATAAAGTTGCATCATGGATAGTCCCAGCGGTTATTGGCTTGGGTATCATTAATATTATGATGACCTTAATGCCCCTTGTTTCTCCAGAACTAGGCGCATCACTAGCGCTAATCTCTCTACCCTCTAGCCTCATTGGTTTTGCATTAATAGTAGTGTGGGCGTTTAAATTTAGGAACAGGCTTAATATCATTTCAGGCAGTAGCAAGGGTAATGTTTTCTGGTTAGGCCCTATCTTGACTTTCTTCTTTCAGCTTTACTACTTCCAGTACAAAATCAACCAAATGCACGACGCATCTAGCCAAGGGCAATCATAGTTTTTTAAAACAGCGTTTAGCGCCTGTTCCACTACAGAGCAGGTGCTAAAACTATCCTATTTTAAGGCTTGACAAAAAAAAGCTAAAACGCTCTAATACGCACCTCGCGCAAGAAGCTGTTTCTAGGGTCTTTCGCGATAATATCACTACAAAATGGCCCGATAGCTCAGTCGGTAGAGCAGAGGATTGAAAATCCTCGTGTCCCTGGTTCGATTCCGGGTCGGGCCACCATTTTTATATTCGTTACACTTCTCTTCTTACAACCTCTTACAACCTCGCTTTTTACAACTTCACTTCGCAATACTTAAACATCATTCTAATATTTAGTTTAATTTCTAATAGGTTGTTTTCTTTTTGTAATGTTTATCGTCAATCTTTAGTATGATGATCTTACCAATTGCAATGGAAAGCTCGCATGAAAACCGTTCTTAACGCTACTCTACTATTTATCTCACTTGCACTTAGCAACTCTGCTTTTGCAAAAGAAACAACAGGCATTATGGATAATTTTGATGCCGTAAAAATTGCCGAGCATACATGGGCCATATTCGGTCCACTCACAGCTCCAAATCCAAAAAATAAAGGGTTTATGAATAATCCTGTCTTCGTTATCACCGATAAAAGTGTTGTGGTGATTGACCCCGGTTCGAGCGTACACGTAGGTCGCGCCCTGCTTAAAAAAATCCGTAAGCAAACAGATAAGCCTGTCACCCATATTTTTGATAGCCATGTGCATGGTGACCACTGGCTAGGCAACCAAGCTTTTCTTGAGGCTTATCCTGATGTGAAAATCTACGCTCATCCCGAAATGATAAACGAGGCTAAAGATGGTGAAGGGAAAAGCTGGGTTGATCTGATGGAAACACTCACAGAAGGCGCTACTACAGGCACAGAAGCAACCTACCCAACCATTGCTTTAGAAAATAACCAAGAAGTAAAAATAGACAATATCACCATAAAGGCGCACTTGAATAAACTGGCACACACCAAGACGGACGCCATGTATCAAATCATCGAAGACAAGGTTTTAATCACAGGCGACAATGCCTTCAATGACCGTATGCCACGCCTTGATGATGGCAGTTTTGTAGGCAATATGGAGGCAATGGATGTGGGGCTTGCTTTAGATGTTGATGTGGTTGTCCCTGGGCACGGCGCATCAGGTGGTAAAGAGGTTTTAAGCGACTTCCGTGAATTTCTTTATATCATTTACGATACCAGCAAAACACTATTAGACGACGATATGGAATCTTTTGAAATGAAACCTATTATTGTAGAAAAATTAGAG
>CAZSXI010000040.1:0-1599 GCA_964611045.1 uncultured Cocleimonas sp.
TCATTCAAAAATTAACAAAAAGGACTAAACATGGGTTTCATGACAGGCAAACGTGTCTTAATCGCTGGTATCGCCAGTAACCGTTCTATCGCTTATGGCATCGCCAAAGCTATGCACCGCGAAGGCGCTGAACTAGCTTTTAGTTATCCAAACGAGCGCATGAAAAGCCGAGTAGAAAAAGTCGCTACCGAGCTAGGTAGTGAGATTGTTTTAGAGCTTGATGCGGGCAGTGATGATTCAATCAAACAGTGTTTTATTGATTTAGGAAAAGCTTGGGATGGTCTTGATGTCATGGTGCATTCGATTGGTTTTGCACCCAAAGAAGAATTAGAAGGTAGCATTGTTGATAACACCACACGTGAAGGCTCAAGCATCGCGCATGACATTAGTGTTTACAGCTTTTTAGCAATGGCTAAATACGCCAAGCCGATGATGGCGGGTCGTGAAAACCCATCTATGCTGACACTCAGCTATTTAGGCGCGGTGTCATCTATCCCAAATTACAATGTGATGGGCATGGCTAAGGCAAGTTTGGAATCGGGGGTTCGCTTTATGGCGGCAGATCTTGGCCCTGACGGAATTCGTGTTAACTGTATTTCTGCTGGTCCTATTCGAACCCTTGCTGCCGCTGGCATTAAAGACTTTAAAAAGATGCTCAACAAATTTGCAAGCACTGCACCCATGCGCCGTAACGTAACGATTGATGAAGTGGGTAATGCTGCCGCTTTCTTATCCTCTGATCTTGCATCGGGTATTACGGCTGAAATTATGTATGTCGATGGTGGATTTAATACAGTAGGCATGATGTTAGATACTGGCGAATAATCTTAAATATTTCATTAAAATGGACATTGATACCCGCCAATATTTATTAAAAGCTTCTGATATAGATGAGATGGACGGTGAGTTAATCACTCACTTTCTAAACCCTAATGCAATCCGCTTTAATAAATCATTAGGACAAGCCACGGGCATGTCTGAAATGGGAGTTCACATGATTTATGTTGAACCCGGCATGGATTCAACCGAATACCATAAACACCTCTACGAAGAAGAATGCATTTATATACTCTCTGGCACGGGCAGACTCACCATCGAAGGTGATGACTATGAAGTTGCCAAGGGAGATTTTGTAGGCTTACCCGCAAATGAAGTGGCACATGAGCTTTTTAATAATAGCGATGAGACTTTAGTGTGTTTAGTCATGGGGCAACGCCTAAAACACGATGTAGCGGATTATCCCAAGAAAAAGAAACGCATCTATAGGCACAACGGCAAGGCGGAAGTGGTTGAACATAAGGATATTAGCCACCCTAAGATTCATACGACACGAGAAGAAGAATAAAGTCACTTATACAAAAGGCCAGCCGAGCGAAACGACGACTATCTACCCGTAGGCGAGATTACAAATCGGGTAAAAAGAAGGGGGGGGTGGACTATAAAAACACGTTTTTTTAAGTCCACCCCCCTTCTTTTTTGCCGTTTTGTAACAAGAATGTAACCAGAGTTCTATCTAAAAGGCATAAAAGACGATCCACCAAACGGTGATCCGCCAAAACTACTCATTGGGCTCATACCTGGCATTCCCATTGCGCCCAT
>CAZSXI010000040.1:1699-11142 GCA_964611045.1 uncultured Cocleimonas sp.
CCGCCAAAAGGTGAAAAGCCAGAAGTTGAACCATAGGCACTTTGTGGATAGCGGTTGGGTGGTCTATACCCATAAGCTTGTTGACCATAAGGGCTAGATAAATAGGGGTTTGCACCATAAGGAGACTGGTAAGGGTTATAACCACCGCCGTAGTAACCATTATTGCAATTATTATTTCTGGAGCGGTTGTTACCACCAAAGCCATTGCCGAAACCACTACCCGTCATTTCCTCCATCCAGTACATCGGCGTCCAGATTGGCCAGTCATTACAGCCGTTATTATTACCAAAGAATCCATTTGCACTACCCGTGCTAACAGTTCCTAGCATGGTTAATAAAAACACTGTTTTGACTACTGTCTTGCCCATGACTGATGTCTTTCTTGTGGCTATTGGTTTATTCATAACTGCTCCTTAGATGCGGGTTATTACCCTCTCTAAATTTTTTATTATTATTTTTAGTCCATTGACAGAACTCTTATAACAGAGAGGTGCTTAACCTAAGCTTAGCAGTTCATGAGGTTTTATGCGGCTTTATGAGGAACTCTCAACTATAAAGCATCAAAGCTGCTTAAAATTTCAGCATTTGCTGCGGGGAATTCGTATTGCTCTAATTCTGATTTTTTAACCCACCGCAGAGGCTGTCCTTCACGACCGACAGCTTCACCTAGCCATTTTCTTACTTCATAAATATCTAAAACAACTTCTTTGTCTTCATATTTATGTTTTATCTCAAAGAGATACTGTGGAGATTGAATAATAATTCCTAACTCTTCCTTTAGCTCTCGTTGCAAAGCTTCTTGTGAGCTTTCATTATCTTCAACCTTGCCACCAGGAAATTCCCACTTATCACCTTGATGCTGATGACTAGCGCGCTTGGCTATTAAAACTTGATTGTTTTTATTGATAATAATCCCAACAGCAACATGGATAACAAACATTAGCGTTTTTTCAACTGACTACCTTTGAAAGTCAGTAAAGGAACAAAATCAGCGGCACAACGCATTTTAGGAATCCACCGTGCTAGATTTTGCGCGGTAAATACACGACCTTCGTGTTCATTTTCAAATACACCGTCATGAAAAAGAACCACACCATCGCGCCCTCTTTTGCCATTGCCACACATTTGCCCCATGACATTATCTAAAATCTGATCACCTGACTGAAATTTTTCATTCCAATCGTAAGCCGTCATTTCCCAGCCTAAATGCTCAAATCCATTGCGTTTAAGCGCTTCCATTACCTGTGGTGCTTCCTTTTGATTAAACCAACCATCACCGTAAGGCAATCTAAAAATTGCTGGCTCAGTGGTAAAAAAGGGTTCTAACACGAAGCGCGAATGAGCAATCGTATCCTCTAATTCTGCAGGAGATAATTTAGAATGATAATGATGTTCATAACCGTGAGAACCAATATCATGCCCTTCTCGCTTGATGCGCTTTAGCGTTTCAAAGCGTTGCATGCAAAGGTTATGTGATTGGCTTCCAGTAGGGTACTCACAATCAACCTTTTTACCCAACACTAAGAATGTTGCTTTGATATTCTCTTTTTTAAGTACATCAAGAATTTGTGGTGTAACACTCCCTACCCCATCATCAAAACTTAAATGCAATTGATGCTTTTGTACAGGGCATTGGTATTGTGCGCGGACTTTATTGCAGTCTTCTGCGCTGGTTTGGGTGTTTGCGAGGAATAAACTACCGCCGAGTAAAGTACAAATCAGCATAAAAAGGGGGGGGTGGACTTTCATAATACTTCTCTCTGATTAGTTTTTACAATTCGATACTGGAACGCTACGTAAAAACACATAACACGTCATTCCCGCATGCTTCTAGTGGGAATTTCATAATAACGACTAGGTTCCCGATAAACACATTCGGGAATGACAAAGACTAATTAACTTCTGTACTCAGCATTAATCTTCACATATTCGTGGGATAAATCCGAAGTCCAAACCACCGCTTTAGCATCGCCTGCATTCAATTGAATACGAATAATAATTTCTTCCTTATCCATTTCAATTTGACCTTGGGCTTCTTCATAAGTTTCCAAAGGTTCGCCCGCTTCAATCAACTGTGTATCACCCAACCACAATGACAGTTTATTTACATCTAAATCTTTCACAGGTGTTTTACCAATTGCCATTAATAATCGTCCCCAATTTGGGTCGCAAGCAAACAGCGCGGTTTTAACCAATGGCGAACGAGCTACTGAATAAGCGATTTCTTTGGCGTAGTCATAATCTGGCGCGGCTTCGACTTGAACGGTGACAAACTTGGTTGCACCTTCTCCATCACGAATAATGGACTGTGCTAATTCTTGAAGTACCCCACTGATTAAGCCAACGATTTCTTCACGATTTGAGTCATCTAAACTTACGCCAGATTGTCCCGTTGCCATTAAAATCAGTGAATCATTTGTTGAGGTATCACCGTCAACTGTAATGCTGTTAAATGAGCCTATCACTGCCTCATCAAGAATAGTTTGAAGCTCGCTTTGCTCAATACCTGCATCAATCGCAACATAGGCTAGCAGCGTTGCCATGTTCGGCTCGATCATTCCCGCGCCTTTTGCCATACCGGTAATCGTTACAGTTTTTTTGTTTATTTTTAATGACTTAGAAACACCTTTTAAAATAGTATCTGTTGTCATTATGGCAGTTGCGGCTTTCATCCAATTATCAGTTTCTAGCTGATCAATCAGATTTTCTACTTGATCTACAATTTTCCAATAAGGTAATTGCTCACCAATCACGCCTGTAGAAAAAGGCAGAGTAGCGCGTAAATCTGTCATGGTTTCTTCTGCCACTTCGGCGCAAATCATACGAGCAGAGGTCATGCCCTCCTCACCTGTGCCTGCATTTGCATTGCCTGCATTGATGATGAGATAACGTATACCATCCCCATGGTCATCCAAGCTTTCTAGATTTTCACGGCATAAAGTAACAGGTGCGGCGCAAAATGCATTCTGCGTGAATACGCCCGCAACGCTAGAGCCTTCGGCTAATTCAATAAGGGTTAGATCATCACGATCTTTATAACGGATACCCGCTTCAAGACTAGCAAGGCGAACGCCTTTGACTGGCATTAATGATTTTGGAGCGACTAGATTTACAGCCATGCAAATTACCAAATATGGTTGATATTAGATGTTTATAATAATACAAAACAGGGGAAAACAAGGGGGGTGGGCTTTATATTTTAGACAGTCTCCCTAACGGCTCAGATTTCCTCTAAAAGCCGTCAGACCAAGGCAAAAAATACGAAGTTTACGATAAGTAAATGAGCACTTTTTAACGCGGAGCTGGCGGATTTTAGGGGTGAGCTGTGCAGCTACCTACGCAAGTTTCCCGTGACATTGCTTATACTTCTTCCCAGACCCACAAGGGCAAGGCTCATTACGCCCTACTTTTTCAACTTCACGTTTAAATGGTTTCAGTGCCTCGGGTGTAAAACCATCTACCGTGTTCTCATCTTGTGGTTCTGATACCATACCAGCCGCATCATCATGTACAAAGTCTAGCCCCTGATCTTTTTCATGCTCTTGTTTATGCTGTTCTTCAATCGCAGCTACTTCTTCTGGCAGGGTGATTTCTAGCTTGGTAAAGAATGCCACCACGTCATATTTAATCTTATCCAAAAGCTCTTCGAACATTGTGTACGCTTCGCGTTTGTATTCTTGCTTAGGATCTTTTTGTGCATAGCCACGTAAGCCTACCGATTGACGTAAGTAATCCATCGACGCCAAATGCTCTTTCCAATGTCCATCCAGCACGTGCAACATAACATCGCGCTCTAAGCGACGCATTGACTCATCACCGATTAATGCTTCTTTAGCTTTAATAGTTGTACTTACTGCCTCTTGTAACTTTGTGTGTAGGCTTTCTTCGTGAAGAGCATCATCCGCATCTAGCCAACCTTGAATATCAAGATCAAGCGTCATGTCATTTTTGAAGGTCTCTGTAAGTCCTTTTACATCCCACATATCATCATGACTGCCCATAGGGATATAACGATTTGTTGTCGTTTCCACCACATCAAAAATAAACGAATCAACTGAATCTGAAACATCAGCGGCTTCTAGCAAGCCTGAACGTTGGTCGTAAATTACTTTTCGTTGATCGTTGGCGACATTATCGTATTCAAGCAAGTTTTTACGAATATCAAAGTTATGCCCTTCAACTTTACGCTGTGCATTCTCAATAGACTTTGAAACCATTTTAGCTTCAATCGCCTGACCTTTTTCCATGCCTAAACGTTGCATAATCGCCTTTACACGATCTGATGCAAAAATTCGCATCAGGTTATCTTCTAATGATAAAAAGAAACGAGAAGAACCCGGATCACCCTGACGAGCCGAACGACCACGTAACTGATTATCAATACGACGCGATTCGTGGCGCTCTGTACCAATAATATGCAAACCACCTGCTTTGATTACCGCATCGTGGCGCTTTTGCCATTCTGCTTTTACCAAGGCAATTTCTGCATCGCTAGGATCATCACCTAAATCTCTGATTTCAGCATCGAGTGAGCCACCCAATACAATATCCGTTCCACGACCTGCCATATTTGTTGCTATTGTCAATGAACCGGGGCGACCTGCATTTTCGATAATGTGCGCTTCACGTTCGTGCTGTTTTGCATTTAACACTTCATGCTTCACATTCATTTTATTGAGTAAACCTGATAAAACTTCCGAGGTTTCTATCGAAGCTGTACCGACTAGAACAGGCTGACCTTTCTTCTCACAATATTCAATCTCTTCTGCAATTGCTTGGTACTTTTCTTCTTCTGACATATACACAAGATCATTGCTATCAATTCGTGCAAGCGGTTTATCACCCGGGATTACAACCACTTCCAAACCATAAATTTCTTGTAATTCAAAAGCTTCAGTATCTGCCGTACCTGTCATACCCGAAAGCTTGTCGTATAATCTAAAGTAGTTCTGGAAGGTAATCGATGCCATTGTTTGATTTTCGGCATTAATGTGTACACCTTCTTTGGCCTCGACCGCTTGATGCAAACCTTCTGACCAACGACGACCAGGCATGGTACGCCCTGTAAACTCATCAACAATTACAATCTCACCATCATTTACGATGTAATCAATATTGATTGTGAATAAATTGTGCGCGCGAAGTGCCGCATTGAAATGATGTAATACTGAAATACTTGAACTATCGTATAGGCTTTGACCTTCGGGCAAGATTCCTGCTTTAGTCAATAATGACTCAACAACTTCATGGCCATCATCGGTTAGGAATATTTGCTTACCTTTTTCATCAACCGTGAAATCACCCGGTACTTTTACCTCTTCTTCACCACCATCCTCTACATCTTGGCGTTTAAGCTGTGGGATTAACACGTTAATCGAAGCGTACATTTCAGAAGAGTCTTCTGCTGCACCAGAAATAATCAAAGGCGTTCTTGCTTCATCGATCAAGATCGAATCAACTTCATCGATAATTGCATAGTTTAAAGAACGTTGAACACGGTCTTCTGCTTGAAAAGCCATATTATCGCGAAGATAATCAAAACCAAATTCGTTGTTTGTACCGTAAGTTATATCAGATGCATAAGCTGCTTGGCGTTGCGCTTGGTCTAAACCATTGATGATGACACCCGTGGTTAAACCTAAAAAACTATAAAGTTTTGACATCCACTTCGCATCACGTTGTGCTAGGTAATCATTCACTGTAATAACGTGTACGCCCTTTTCAGAGAGTGCATTAAGATAAGCAGACAATGTCGCAACCAGTGTTTTACCTTCACCGGTACGCATTTCTGCAATTTTACCTTCGTTGAGTACCATGCCACCGATCATTTGCACATCGTAATGGCGCATTTCCATCACACGTTTACCCGCTTCACGCACGGTTGCAAATGCTTCTGGCAGTAATTCTTCTAGTGTTGCCCCATCTTTTAGGCGTTGGCGAAATTCAACTGTTTTTCCTTGGAGTTTTTCATCAGAAAATGCTGAATATTCTTCATCATATTCGGCGATTGTTTTTGTTGCTTTTTCGTAAGCTTTAACCAGCCTGTCATTACGGCTACCAAATAGCTTTTTAGTAATATTTCCCAGCATTTTAATTGTTATCCCCTAGAATTTTTTAACAGCATATCTAGTTTAATTATTACCAACATCAGGATGACGAAAGCAGAATTAAATTATAGTGGGGGTTTTTTGAACAAACACAAGAATTGATCCCCAATTAGCGGGGATTATTATATTACAAGTAAACCGATAAATACCTTAATGAAACGACTATTTTTACAGATTTTTTAAAGCGTTATTTAAATAAAATTTTGGATCAATAATTTTATTGTTTTCTCTAATTTCCAGATGTAAATGAGGACCTGTTACACGTCCTGTTGCACCCACTTTTCCGATCAAATCTCCTTTTTTTACTAACTGCCCTTTTTCTACCCTGTAACTCTCTAAATGTGCATAGCGACTTCTTAATGATTCGCTGTGATTAATTTCTAATAAATTACCGTAAGCTCCCCGCTTTCCTGAAAAACTGACAAAACCATTGGCTATCGCATAAACATAGCTACCCTCTTTCGCGGCTATATCTAAACCAGCATGATGGCGTAGGCTACCATTGATAGGGTCTCTTCGTTCTCCAAAGGGTGAAGATATATAGCCACTCACCAACGGTGTAGAAAAATCATAAGTGATTTTCTTATCTTTACGACCTTGACTTTTTAGTGTTGATTTGATGGCATTAGACACATTAATATGAGATAGCTTCGCTAAATACTCTTCGGCCTCTTTTATTTCTAGCGAAGCTACTAAATTCTTCAATTTTAACTTTTGTGTTTCTAAATTTCTTTCAATTTTACTAACACTGATTTTAATATCATTGCTTCGTACAATTGAAGAAGTAAAATAGTTATTCCCTACTGTCCCGCCCTGAGCAGGTGCATTTGACAAGCCGAAACCGTTTATATCAAGGTTGCTCTTTGATGCAATATGCATATTCAGTGTATTTAACCTCTGTACTTCAGCATCAAGCACGCCTAGTTTGTGTAATACCTGAGCAAAATTTTCGTACGCTTTGTCATCATTTTTTGATGATAAAGCGTGTGAAGCGAAAGAGAAAAAACTCGTTTTTTTTGCAACAGCGAAGCCTGCAACCAGTAACAAAACAGGAAGGAGAATATGCAACCAAATATTTATGGTAACTTTTTTGTGACGACGACCATTGTCACTGATAAGAACGACTTTCATGCTATCCTTGGCGAAGCTCTACTAAGATCAAAACTAAAACCTACAAGATATACACAATGAAGAATATAAATGACCTAGTTAACTCACAACTGGTCGAAAGCGTCAAAAGCTACGACAAGCTGTCAAATGCAGTTTACGATTTCTTACATTTAAACAAACAAAAGCACAATGTGTGGGTCGTCGTTAAACAACAACAACTAACTTTATTGACAGATAACCCTTATTTAGCAACTCAACTAAGATATCAACAACAAAATATCTGTTTACACCTCAATCAAAAATTCTTGATGCAACTTAAAACCATCAAAGTCAAAATTGTGCCTCCCGAAGGTGTTAGGGAGAAGGTAGAAGAGAGTAATTTTGTTATTAGCGATAAAGCCAGTGGGATATTAGCGGGAATTGCTGATGAAATTGACGATGAAGAACTAAGAAAATCCTTATTGAAGCTAACCGATAAATAATCTTAGTCGTTAAAGATCAAAACAGGCATGTCAAATAGTAAAAAACAGCAAACCGAGCGATAAAATACGGGAGTGAGCGACGACTACCCGAAGGACGAGATTACAAATCGAGTAAAAACAAGGGGGGTGGCAAAAAGGAATTACCTTTTCTAAGCAAATTCGTAGCTATCACCAAAGTATAGCTGTGGTGCTTTCTCATTTTCACCAATGGTGACGATTTCCCATGCATCTTTGTGCTTTAACAGCTCTAACGTCAGTAAATGATTAATTGCATGACCTGATTTATGCCCATGGTAGGCGCCAATTAGACCGTAACCCAATACGAATAAGTCACCAATGGCATCTAGCATTTTATGTTTTACAAATTCATCGCTGTAACGAAGACCGTCTTTATTGAGTACACGATATTCATCCAAAACCACTGCGTTACTAAAGCTACCGCCTAATCCTAAATTTTTAGAACGAAGCATTTCTGCATCGCGCATAAATCCAAACGTTCTGGCTCGGCTGATCACGCTATTGTATGAATCTATCGATAAATCGTGTTCAAGCACTTGCTGTGTATCTTTTACTGCAGGGTGATCAAAATCAATCTCAAATGAGACTTTAAAACCATCATGTGGTGTCAGTTCTGCCCAACCGTAATCGTTTTCAAAACGGACTGGCTTTTTAATTTTAATTAATTTTTTAGGGGATGTTTGTGTTTCAATTCCAGCGGACTGAATCAAGAATATAAAAGGAGCCGCACTGCCGTCCATAATAGGAACTTCACTCGCATCTAAGTCGACGTAGGCATTATCAATACCCAAACCAGCGAAGGCGGACATAAGATGTTCAATCGTTGATACTTTCGTGACCTTGCCATTACCGTCATCTTTGACCAATGATGTGCTTAACATAGTTTCCCCAACCGCAGCTGGTGTAGCTTTAATTTCAACTACAGGCTCTAAATCAGTACGTGTAAACACAATGCCCGTATCAACAGGTGCTGGACGCAAGGTAAGGTTCACTCGTTTGCCAGAGTGTACGCCTATGCCCATCGTGCTAACGATGCTATCGAGTGTTCTTTGTTTTAACACATGATCCCCATTGTTTTCATAAATGAATCTAAACCCATTTTGTATCTATACATCATGAGATCTTTGCACGAGTCAGTGGCGAAAGAAAAATGGGCTAAAATTTTACTGATTGAGGCGGGAAATGAAGCTAATAACGGGTTATTAGCAAGTTTTCCAACGAAAAGCAGTGGAATTTTAGTCATTTTTACTCGTCATCTGATTCGTGCAAAGGTCTCATCATATAGAAACTAAACTAGATTCTAACTTAACGACGCATTATACCTCATTTATTGCCTTAATGTGTTGGCTGTATATTTTCTAGCTGTTGTTTAGTAAGAACAAAAACCCCGTCACCACCACGTTCAAAGTCTACCCATTGGAAGGATAGATCAGGAAAAAGCTCCATCAGCGCATATTGGCTATTGCCTACTTCGACAACAAGTATACCGTTATCCGTTAAATGCTGAGCTGCTTGTTGCAGAATTACCCGCGTTAGGTCCAAGCCATCAGCGCCAGAACTCAAACCTAGTTCTGGTTCATGATGGAATTCTTGCGGTAAATCAGTCATATCCTCAGCATCTACATAAGGTGGATTACTGACGATAATATCGTATTGTTTACCTTGCAAATGACTAAAAACATTAGATTCAATCGCTGTTACTCGCTGGCGAGCATCATGCTCATCG
>CAZSXI010000041.1:0-10950 GCA_964611045.1 uncultured Cocleimonas sp.
CAACTTGCCAGAGCAAGTGGTCGTGCAAACCTTGCGGTGCAGAGTGCATGGTTTCGATAAAATCAGAAGCACTATTTTCACTGCCAGTTGATACTTTCCAAGCAGGATCATAAATATCATCCCAATCGGCATCGATGCTCATGTCTTCAGGGATACTGTCAGTTGATGAATCAGGTTTTGATTCCTCAGTATTTGATTCAATGCTTTCTTCTTTTTTGGTGCTTGAATCCGCCTCAGCTTTAATAGGGTCTGATGAGCTTTCATCTGCTCTTTCAAGTAGGGGATTGGTTTCTAATACTTCTTGAATTTCTTGCTGAAGTTCAACAGAGGATAGTTGCAATAGGCGGATAGCTTGTTGCAGTTGGGGAGTCATTGACAGACTCTGACCCAGTTTTAGATTGAGACTCTGCTTAATCATATTCTGTTGTTATTGTATCCCGTTTTTATTTATTCTTTGGATAATCATAGCACGGAGTTGGAATTATTTAAGGAGAAATATGATTGATGGTATGATTTTTGCTTAAAATATTTTCATTATCATTACTGATTAGCCAATAGTGTTTTTTTACCATTAAATTAAAGTTTAAAATCTTCACCCAGATACACCTCACGAACCTGCTTATTTTCTAGTATAGATTCAGGTGAGCCTTCTGCAATTATTTCTCCATTTCCTAATACATAAGCACGATCACAAATACCCAGTGTCTCACGCACATTATGATCGGTAATGAGTACGCCGATACCACGATTCTTTAGATGGCTAATTATTTTTTGTATCTCAATGACAGAGACGGGGTCAACACCTGCAAAAGGTTCATCGAGTAAAATAAAAGAGGGCTCAGTTGCTAGTGCACGGGCAATTTCGACCCGACGACGTTCGCCGCCTGATAGACTTATGCCTAAGCTATCGCGAATGTGTGTTATCTGAAATTCTTCTAATAGACTTTCGAGTTTGTCGCGTCGTGATACACGGTTTAAGTCTTTACGTGTTTCTAAAATCGCATAAATATTATCAGCAACCGTGAGTTTACGAAAGACACTAGCTTCTTGTGCAAGATACCCTAGACCATGTCTTGCTCTAATGTGCATGGGCAACTTTGTTAGGTTAATTTCGCCGCTATCTGTTTCTAATATGACAGAGCCTTTATCGCAGGCAACAAGTCCCACAACCATATAGAAACACGTTGTTTTACCTGCACCATTTGGACCCAGTAAACCGACAACTTCTTCACTTTTAATATCAAGCGAAATACCTTTAAGAATATCTCGTTTGCCATAACTCTTATGTAAGTCTTTTGCGCGTATTATTGCCATAAATTGATAACTTATTTGGCTTTATTGCTTGGATAGAAAATAACTTTCACTCTACCTTTGCTGCCAGGTACTTTTTGGTTTTTACCTGCTTTTAGCTCTCCAGTAAGAGTGGAGTATTCAATATGATTACTGCTGAATTTATCATTGTTTTGTGAAATGACAGCATTTCCATCCATGAGTAAGCGTTTTTCTTTTACTAGGAAAAGTAGCTTATTGGCGCTACCTTTTGCTAACTTTCCATCATCCATCTTTTGTTGAAAACTTACTGGCTTGCCAGTAGCCGTGATGCTTTCAATCTCGTTATTGGGTGCATTAATTTCAATTCGGTGTGCTGTAATTTTTAAAGTTCCTTGTACAATTGAAACATTACCTTCATAGACGGCTAGCCCTTTGGTCTTATTAAAGAGGACGCTATCAGCATCAATATGTACGGGCTTTTCAGCATCACTCTTTAATGCTGAAGCAAGTGAAGCCGATAGCAGAAGAATTACAATGGCTAGAGTTTTAGTCATTGTATTATTTTGGGGGATTGAATTGAATTTGTACATTTGAATGTATCCTTAACTCCTGTTCATCAAGCTTACTACTAAAACCAATGCCATTTAGTTGACCATGATGGGTTTTGAGTTGCACCTTATATTTTGATGATAGCGTTTTTTCAATAGGATTGTAGACTAAATCTCGGGTTGTTAGCTCAAAATTCCCTTCATCTTTCAAGCCACTTTTAATGACGCTAACATCCCCCAGAAGGTGTATTTCTCCCCCCTTAGTTTGTTCAGCCTTATTAGACTTAAGTGTTATTAATGTACCATCACTATCACGTGCTTGTAGCAAGGGTTTAAATATTTCACTAGAATCAGTGGATTGTTGATGAATGAGATGCTGAGCAGTTACAAAATAGCGCATCGTCCCATCTGCCTGAGTATTGAGAAGCGTGAAGTCACTAAGATAGTAATCAATTTTTTTGTCTTTCTGAGTGAGTTGAAAGCCTTTAAAACTTAGCCACGTTGAATTTAACCATGTAACTGAAATGAGCGTTACAATCGAAAAAATTAATAAAAAAAGTCCGCCACGATTCATAACTAACTAATTTCTTTACCCGTAGTATAGGCTTCGTATAGGGCTTCAAGCTTGCCATTAGCATCGAGGATAAATTCAGAAACCTCACGAGCTGCACCTTTGCCTCCGCCTAATTCGGTTGTCCAATCGGCCTGTTGTTTCACAAACCAGTTAGCATCACCAACGGCGATAGAAAATCCAACTTGGCTCATAATCGGCAAGTCGATAACATCGTCGCCAACATAGGCAATATTTTCTCGTTTATAACCTGTCTTTTCGAGCAGATCATTAAATGCTGGGATTTTGTCACGATAGCCTTGATAGATTAAATCGGGGTTTAGACCTAAGTTTTTTGCACGGTGTTTTACTAATTCTGATTGTCTGCCTGTAATCAGTGCGACTTCAACCTTATTTTCTAATAATAAGCGTAAACCATGCCCATCTTTGGAATTAAATGCTTTGAACTCTTGTCCTTGATTATCAAAAAATAAGCTACCATCGGTAAGCACACCATCCACATCAAAAATAATGAGCTTTACAGTTTTAGCTTTATCAATGAGGGTTTTGCGCATATCAGTATACTTCATCATTAAACAATACCTGCTTTAAGTAAATCATGCATATGTATGATTCCTTTAACCTTATTAGAATCATCTACAACGGGTAGTACGGTGATTTCTTTTGCTTGCATAAGATTTACCACATTAACACCAAGCTCATCCTGATTGGTTGAGAAACAGTTTTTATGTGCAATTTCGCCGAGTGTTATGTGCTTCATATCAATGCTATCTTCAAAGCAACGGCGTAAATCACCATCGGTGAAAATACCAACTAAACTATTATCATTTCCTACGACTAAAGTAGCACCCAGCTTCTTCCCCGTCATTTCTAATATGGCATCTTTTAATGATGTATCAGGAGAGCAAGCGGGCAGGGCATCACCACTGTGCATAATATCTTTCACGTGTACTAACAAGCGCTTACCTAAACGACCGCCGGGATGCGAACGTGCAAAATCTTCAGGTGTAAAGCCTCGCGCTTCTAATAATGCTACCGCTAAGGCATCGCCCATTACCAATGTAACCGTGGTGCTGGAAGTTGGCGCTAAACCCATCGGGCAGGCTTCTTTTTCAACAGAAATATCAAGATGAAAATCAGAAAGTTCTGCCAGTGGTGATTGTGTATCACCTGACATACCCACGATTACTGTACCGAGGCGTTTTACTAGTGAGGTTAGCGTAATAACCTCTTCAGTCGTACCAGAGTTTGAAATGGCAATCACCACATCATCTCCAGTGATCATGCCTAAATCACCGTGTAACGCTTCGCTAGGATGAACAAAAAAAGCAGGTGTGCCAGTGCTGGCAAAAGTCGCAGCAATCTTATTACTGATATGCCCAGACTTGCCCATGCCTGAAATAATCACTCGTCCTTTACAGGCAAGAATAGCTTCGCAAGCACCTTCAAAGGATGAGCCCAGATTGGCTTTCATTGCTGATATGGCATCAACCTCTGCATCAATAACCACTTTAGCAAGACCGATAAAATCATGTTTTTTTGTCATAATAATTTAACGTGCCCTGTCTTTATTCTATGTGGTGATTTGATAGTAGATGAGTCCTTGATAGGCAACAAATAGCAATAATAAAACGATACCTTTACTACGATTAATATTGAAGCGTGAGTTTTTAAAACAACCAAAGCTAAAGATAAGAAGCAATATGGTTAAACCAATCATAATTGGCATATCACGACCTAACACGCCGTCAGGTACTGTTAAAGGCTGTACTAAACCAGGGATGGCTAATACAGCGAGGGTGTTAAAAAGATTAGAACCAACAATATTACCTACGGCTAAGTCAGTTTCACCTTTGCGTGCACTGCTTATGGTTGCTGCCAATTCAGGTAAGCTTGTGCCTATGGCAACAATCGTCAATCCTATGACAAGATCACTAATACCCATCTCACTAGCAACATTAGATGCTCCCCAAACCAATATATTTGAACTAACAAGCAATAAAACTAAACCACCCATTGTCCAAATAATGGCTTTTTTGTTTTCAAGTTTTTCAGGTAGATATTCGAGCGTTTCATCAATCAATGGGTCATGTTGCGTGACTTGATTTTTTGCAGAAATAATCATCCAACCAAAAACAATAACCAAAGTAATGATTAAAATAATGCCGTCAAGGCGTGAGAAATAACCATCAACCAGTAAAACCCAAGCTAAGACAGCCGTAGCTAAAACTAACGGTAATTCTTTTTTAAGCAAGCTTGAATGAACAGGTAAAACGTAAAGAATTGCTGTAAAACCAAGTACTAAGGTGATGTTAGTGATATTAGATCCAATCGCGTTACCAATACCTAAACCGGGGTTTCCTTGAAAAGCAGCAACACCTGAAACTAACATCTCAGGAGCCGAAGTTCCTAAACCAATTACGACGATTCCAACGATAAGAGGTGATATCCCCATATTACGTGCAATGCTCGAAGCACCATCAACAAATAGATCCGCACTCCAGATAAGTAAAGCTAAGCCGACAAGTATGGCGACAGAAAAAAGTAACATAGACGTTCGTTATAATTAGAAAAAAGCGATTATACAGGTTTTTAAATGTCCGCCTCCCTATTTTCCGTCATTTTATGATTAATTCTAATGAGATGAGACGAATTCAATCCTAAATATGTTATTGGGTGGGTCAGTTAGTTAGGGCATAGAAGGTAAGCCTGATGTTTTGAATATTTACCATAAACATCAAGATATAAGATATCTAATACACATTAAGCAAGGTCGCTAGCTAAATTATTTACATATTTGAGTTTCAAAAGAGCAGAAAGTGTAATAATCGTATTTTTGATTGTCACTGTGATCAAGCTGTGTTGGTATTTGAGACCTCTTTTTAACCGCACCGCGTAAATCTCGGGGGCAATCCACCCGAGATTTACGCGGTGCGGTTAAACAAGAATAATTCGTTAAATAAGCCAGCAGTAATATTATTAAATCATCTTATAAATTCAGAATTTGATTTAGAGTGTTGAGCAGGAACTATTTTTTCAATAACCCATAAGCTAATAAAGTAATGCCTACACCAGCGATAGTCCAAGTTAACAAAGAAAGACTAGAAGCAGTAGGCAACTGTGCTGTATTCAAAGACAGGCTGGAAAGTACCGCGGTAATTAATAGAGCGCTACCACTCAAGGTTAAAACCGTACGGCGGTTGGCATCTTTGATCTCTTTACGGATCTGTTCGAGCTGTTGAGATTCCATTTGCATATTAAGTTGTTTGTCGTGCATTTGTTTGATGACATCATTGATCATCACAGGCATATGTGGGAGTTGCTCGATGAATTTTGGTAGATTGGTTTTTGCATTTATAAACAGTGATCTTACGCCTGCTTGCTCGTCCATCCAGCGTTGTAAAAATGGCTTAGCCGTTACCCATAAATCTAAATCAGGATAAAGCTCTCGTCCCATACCTTCGATATTTAATAGGGTTTTTTGCAGTAAAACTAACTGTGGTTGTACTTCCATATTAAAGCGTTGTGCGGTTTGGAATAAGCGCAGTAGGAGTTTCCCGTAAGAGATTTCTTTAATGGGTAATTGGAAGATTGGCTCACACACGGTACGAATCGCCGCTTCAAACTCACTGGCTTTAGTTTCTGCGGGTACCCAGCCTGATTCGATGTGTGCTTCGGCTACGCGTTTATAATCACGGTTAAAAAATGCGTGTAGGTTTTCGGCTAGATAACGTTGGTCTTGTGGTTCTAGCGTTCCCATAATACCAAAATCTACGGCGATGTATTTGGGGTTGTCTGGGTTGCTTTCATCAATAAAAATATTGCCAGGGTGCATATCGGCATGAAAGAAATTGTGTGTAAATACTTGGGTGAAAAATATTTCGACGCCACGCTCGCCCAACACTTTCATATTAATATTATGATCACGTAGCGTTTGTGTTTTACCCACGGGAATGCCGTGTATGCGCTCCATTACCATTACTTCTGGCGTGCAATAATCCCAATATACCTCTGGTACATATAAATCAGGTGAACCTTCATGGTTGCGGCGTAATTGGCTGGCATTGGCGGCTTCGCGTCCTAAATCTAGCTCATCAAAAATCACTTTTTCATAGTCTTGGACGACTTCGATGGGACGCAGACGTTTGCCAATATGGCTAAAGCGTTCTACCATGCGGGCGATAAATAACATCAAGTCAATATCGTGGCGGATGGTATTTTCTATACCAGGGCGTACGACTTTTACTATTGCTTCTCTGCCGTCGTGCAAGGTTGCGGTATGTACTTGCGCGATTGATGCAGATGCCAGTGGTTGCTCATCAAAGCTTTTGAACAGTTCGCTAACGGATTTATCTAATGATTTCTCAATAATGTCACGTGCTTCATGCCCTGCAAACGGAGGTACATTATCTTGTAACTGCGCTAGCTCATTGGCTAAATCATCTGGCAACATATCACGTCGTGTTGATAATACTTGCCCAAATTTTACAAAGACAGGCCCTAGGTCTTCCAATGCTCTGCGAATGCGTACAGGGCGTGGATCACGTTTGTCTTTGCTGCCCCAATTCCAAGGCGAGAGATGATAAACAAAACGCAGTGGACGAAACGCGGGAATTGTATAAATCATTTCATCTAAATTATGACGAATTAGGACGCGATTAATGATAAATAAACGATAAGTTTGGGAAAAGAAATTCATTCTATTTATTATTATTCTCTGTTTGTATTTGCGAAGGTTCTTGTAAAGGATCATCCAGAAGAAGATTATTGATACGTGTTGCTACGCGATCTACACCCATTCGCATATCATCTACATCGTCCAAGTATTGGCGTATTTCTGCATCGGCAGGGCTTAGCTTTGACTCTTCGCTAATATATTCGCCTGTGTTGAGCCGCAGGGATTCAACTGTATCTTTAAACCAGCTGTTTGCACCACGTGCGACTTGTCCTGCTTGGTGCGCAACTATATCGCCCACCAGTTTTGATAAAAGTTCTTCCCAATCAATATCGACTTCTTTCAATATGTTTGAAAATGATTCTGCTACGCGCAGTTCACCGTCTATCTCAACATCGCTTTTGAGCATGGTTTCACCCGCATTGCTGGATGTGCCGAGTTTAATCAATGCCATGGGTGAACCATGAATGGTTGCATCAACCACACCGCCATCTTCTTCGCAGGGATAGTTGCCTAAGACTTGAATGCCAGAAGTACTAGGGAAAAAGTAGAGATTAAAATCTAGCCCAGTGATGTGTAGACGAATGATCTTGCCATCTAATTCGGCAAAGCGGGGCAGGGCTTCATTATCGAGCTTTAACCATGTGTTGATGGCTGTTTCTACAGCGGATAGAAAGGGAGTTGGGATTTTCACAATCAGATTAACCGAGTTTAGAATTTATAACCAACGTGCAGGGCAACAATGCCACCTGTCATATTGTGATAACTGCAGTTTTCAAAGCCAGCATCTTCAAACATACCCTTTAAGGTTTCTTGATCAGGATGCATACGAATAGATTCTGCTAAATAGCGGTAGCTTTCTTCATCGTTGGCGACAAATTTGCCAATGAGGGGCATAAGTTTAAAAGAATACGCATCGTAGATGGTACTTAAACCTGGAACAATAGGTTTTGAAAATTCTAAAACCATCAATTTTCCGCCTGGTTTTAAACAGCGGTAAATTGAACGTAATGCGGCATCTTTATCGGTTACATTACGCAAACCAAATGCCATGGTGGTGATGTTGTAGGTGTTGTCTTTAAACGGCAAATCTTCGGCATTGGCTTCAACGTATTCGATATTACCTGCGATGCCCATATTAGTAAGGCGTTCGCGTCCATTTTCTAACATCGATGGGTTTATGTCAGATAACGTTACCTTGCCAGTCTCCCCAACAATACGAGTAAATTTGATGGCTAGATCGCCTGTGCCACCTGCTAAATCTAAAATGGTATCGCCTTTTTTCGCGCCTGATATTTCAATCGTATAGCGCTTCCATAAACGGTGAACACCTGCTGACATTAAGTCATTCATTACGTCATATTTATCAGCAACCGAGTGAAATACCTCTGCTACTTTGCCTTGTTTTTCATCGGTGGCTACTTGCTCATAACCAAAGTGCGTTGTATCGGTGTTTTGTGAGGTCTCTTGGCTAGAATTTGACATAGTGTTTCCTAAATTGAGCAATGTCTGTATCGGTTAAATATTAAGCAAAACAGTGTTTTAATGAAAAAGGATAATAAAGAGTAAGCTATTATCGGAGTATATCGCAATTTTAAGTATGGAGACTTAAACGTTATGATTTTATTTTCAATGAAAAAATGGATGTTGGGACTAGTATTAACACTAGGAAGTTTATTAACATTACCTGCTTATGCGTGGCCAGAAGTTGACCACATGAATATGTGTGGTTCGGCAACCAAAGCGGTACAAGGTGGCTTTACAAGCTGGGCACAATATGATCGTTATGTGGCTAAACGTGGTAATGCTTATTACTTGCGTACTAACTGTCCTAATATCGTTGCACCAGCCAAGAAAAGTGCACCTGCTAAAAAAAGTGCACTTGCTAAGAAAGCAAAGTATGCATCAGTAAAGAAGAGAGCCGTTAGAAAGAGCGCACGCATTACAAAGTCATCAAAAGCTAGGAGCTTTAAACGTCGCGTAAAATATGATGAAAAAGCAGATTGTGCACGAGTTGACCGTATGAATGGATATTAAATAGAAATTAATTCACCTACTGAATAAGCAGGCACCTCATAGGGGTGGCTGCTTTTTAGTGCCTGAATGACAGATTTTATCTTTTCTTTGTGACAAAGCATTTCTACTTTGTATTCTAATACTTTCTCAAGTTTATCCTTTTCGCCTAAAAATGGTTGGCTTCCTGATAATGGTTTAAATTGACCTTGTCCTAATATTTGCCATGAACAGTCTTGGTAGTTTCCTAAAATTCCTGCGCCTGCATCAAACAGTGCTTGTTTAACACCTTCGCATTGCTTTTTGGGCACATAGAAAGTAATTTGATAATACTCAGATTTTTGGTAATGGTTTGTCATCTCAACTATACTTCACGCACATTAATTGGATTGTTAAAACATGAGTGTAAAGAAAGCAGAGCAGGGTGTAAAACTGCGAGGTGCAGAAAAAGTTGCTCGTATCCCCATAAAGGTTGTTCCTAGTACTAAAGTTAAGCGCAAGCCTTCGTGGATTCGTGCCAAAGCACCGACAACTCCAGAAGTTAAACGCCTAAAAGAAGTATTACGTAATCAAAAGCTTGTAACCGTTTGTGAAGAAGCTGCTTGCCCAAATTTAGGTGAGTGTTTCACCAAAGGCACAGCAACATTTATGATCATGGGTGATATTTGTACGCGCCGTTGTCCATTTTGTGATGTAGGTCATGGTCGTCCGAATCCATTGGATAAAAATGAGCCTGCAAGCCTTGCTGAAACCATTCAAGCCATGGCACTTAAATATGTGGTAATTACTTCGGTAGATCGTGATGATTTACGCGATGGTGGCGCACAGCACTTTGTTGATTGTATTCAAGCCGTTCGTGAAGCAAATCCTGATATTCGTATCGAGATTCTTACACCAGATTTTCGTGGACGTATGGATATTGCGTTGAAGCTGATGGATCAAGCTCCGCCTGATGTGTTTAACCATAACCTTGAAACAGTACCTCGTTTATACAAACAATCTCGACCAGGTTCGGATTACCAATGGTCGTTAGACTTATTAAAACGCTTTAAACAAATGCATCCGAGTGTTCCTACAAAATCAGGTTTGATGTTGGGTTTAGGCGAAGAGATTAAAGAAGTAAAAGAAGTGATGCAAGATTTACGCGATCATGGTTGTGAAATGCTAACACTAGGGCAATATTTACAGCCAAGTTTAGATCATTTAGCAGTAGAGCGTTTTGTAACGCCTGATGAGTTTAAAGAATTGGAAGTATTTGGTTATGATATGGGGTTCTCGCACGTAGCCAGTGGGCCGATGGTGAGATCTTCATACTTTGCTGATCAGCAAGCAGATGGTGTTATCTAAATGTGTTTTTTAGCTAGCGCAATGCGCACTAGCTAAATGATGGGATGTAGAGTTTGAGAGGGTTTGTTTTAGCTAGCCTTTTTAGCTTTATCTTTCTTCTTAACAACTTTCTCTTTCTTTTCTTTAGTCTTAATGATATGTGTTCCAACAATTTTCTCGCACGAGCCTTTTGGCATCCAGATAAACTCTTCAATATTACCATCTTCATCAGCCAGACCAGCACAAGCATGTTCACTAGTAGGGCAGTCATTTAAACCTGCAAGAATACGTCCTGCACATTTCTCTCTTCCTGCCGCTTCTTGAGCTTTTTTAGTGGCTTCAATTTCTTCTTGAGTTTTTAATGAAAATGCAGATTGAGAAAGCCCAAGCATTAAAGTAGTGCTCAGTGCAATTTTGATGATGTTTTTATTGTTGTTAGTCATTGTGCGTGTAGTTCCGTAAGAGGCTTAGATTATTATAATTATTATAATTATTATTTCTGAGACATTAACACTACAAAGCTGAATCAAAGCTGAATCAAAGCT
>CAZSXI010000042.1:0-10943 GCA_964611045.1 uncultured Cocleimonas sp.
CCTGGGACCAATAGATTAACAGTCTACTGCTCTACCAACTGAGCTATCGAGGAATTGGTAGAATTCTGTTTCTCTCATCGTTATTAAATATTACGATGATCAACAGAGGCGCGAATTTTACTGGCTGCTTTGTTTCTGGTCAACCACTAAATGACCAAAAGAAGTGTTTATTACTCTTTAGCGATATAACCCACAGCTTGTTGAATCACCTCAATTCCTGCGCCTTCTTTATGCGCGTTTTCGCTGATATGTCTTCGCCATGCCTTTGCGCCCGGCTGCCCTATGAACAAGCCTAATAAATGGCGGCTCATGTGTTTTAGGTAAACGCCTTTATCGATTTGTTTTTGCATATATTCCATGTATTGATCTAATAGATCGATTTCAGTTTTATCATCCCTCGCTTCACCATAAAGGTACTCATCAACTTGGTTCATCATATAAGGGTTATGATATGCATCGCGCCCGACCATCACGCCATCGACATATTCAAGATGCTGCTTTGATTGCTCTAGTGTTTTGATACCACCGTTGATGATGATTTCTAACTCGGGAAAGTCACGTTTCATTTGATAAACGAGATCATAATTAAGCGGTGGAACATCACGATTTTGTTTTGGGCTTAAACCTTTTAACCAAGCTTTACGCGCATGAACGATGAATGTTTTACACCCTGCCTGTGAAACGGTTTCTATAAATTTGGGAAGACATTGGTATTCATCCATCTCATCAATGGCAATACGATTTTTTACGGTGACGGGGATATCAACGGCATTTTTCATCGCGTCTACATTTTCAGCAACTAACTCTGGCTCTGCCATTAAACAAGCACCAAATGCGCCGTTTTGCACGCGATCACTGGGGCAACCTACGTTGATATTTACTTCGTCATAACCAAAGTCTTCTGCCATTTTTGCGCAGATCGCCATAGCTTTTGGGTCGCTTCCGCCAAGTTGTAATGCAACAGGGTACTCTTCTTTATTAAATTGCAGATAACGTTCTTTATCGCCGTGAATTAATGCACCTGTGGTGACCATTTCGGTATATAACACCGCGTGTTTTGAAATTAGGCGCAGGAAGTATCGCTCATGCCGATCGGTCCAATCGAGCATCGGTGCAACGCAGAAACGGCGGTTAATATTTGACACTTATTTTGCTCATTTTTTGTCACAGTACCCGAGAAATTTGGGCAGATTATGATATGCTTCCCGACCATTGTAAATCACAGGGTTTAATAATATGGATGTTGGAAGTTCGATACAAGCGGGTAACTGGATTGCTCTCTTCACTTATATGGGTTTTAGTTTTTTTGCAGGCTATGTTATTGGTTTTGCGACACGCACCTTTTTGAAGTTTGCTTTCTTCCTTGCAGGAACAGCATTAATCCTTCTTTTTGTTCTACAGTACAATGATTTAATCAGTGTGAAGTGGGATGCATTTGAAAATCTATACAATGGCTTGATTGCTTGGATTTCTCCACATCTTGGCGGGCTGAAGAACTTTATTACCGCTCATTTATCGTCTGCTGCGATGGCTGGTCTTGGATTATTCTGGGGTTTCAGAAGAAAGAACTAAAAGGACTTTCTACCCCCTCCCTAACCCTCCCCCTGCTAGGTGGAGGGTACTTTTAACAACAGAGTCATTCTCCGAGTGCTGTTTATCGGAATATGTGTGGATTTTTGAGAATATTATCAATATTCCAGATAAAAAGAGTCTGAATGACATTGTTTTAATGCCTTTACCCTGTCCACCCCCCCTCTTTTTTGCCGTTTTGTATAGCTGTGAAGTTACTTTTCACGTACAAATCGGCAAAAAAAGGGGGAGGTGGACTTAATAAAGTGCCTATTTTTGGCATTTAGAACAGTAAAATGTCGACCTTTGTCCTTGTTTGATCTGTTTTACGGTCGAGTCACACACTAAACACGCTTCACCCGCTCTTCCGTAAACATTTAACTGTTGTTGAAAGTACCCAGGATTACCTTCTGCCTGCACAAAGTCTTTTAGGGTTGTTCCGCCCTGTTCTATTGCTGCTGCCAATACTTCTTTTATAACCTCAACTAGCTTTTCATAGCGTTTTTTTGAAACTTTGCCGGCTAAAGCTTTGGGTGAAATACCTGCTTTAAATAAGGATTCACAGGCGTAGATATTACCCACACCGACAACGATATGTCCGTTCATGATGAACTGTTTAATACTCACTTTACGCCCACGAGAACATTGAAAAAGGTAATCAACATTAAAGTCTTCACCCAAAGGTTCAGGGCCGAGTGAACGAATAAGTTTATGCTTGAGTGGATTCTTCGTTGTCCATAAAACCGCGCCAAAACGACGTGGATCACGTAGGCGGATAAGCTTTTTATTGGCAAAGACTATATCGACGTGATCATGCTTTTCAACTTCTGCACCCACATCCAACACCCGTAAACTACCTGACATACCCAGATGTATAAGTACTGTTCCTTTTGATGTTTCTAGCAGGATATATTTGCCACGACGCGTAACGGATTGAATAGTCTCACCTTGCATATCGTGTATTTCTTCAGGTACAAGCCAGCGCAATTTGGGTTGACGAACAATGACTTCAGCGACCGTTTGCTGGTCAATATAAGGCAGAATACCTTTACGTGTGGTTTCGACTTCGGGGAGTTCTGGCATTTTTTATCCGTAATGAAATTTGTCAGGAGCCCTTGCTTAGGCAAGGAAGTCTTTTTGATATTTCAGATTATTCTTCCTCGCCTAAGCGAGGGCTCCTATTGTTTAGGAACTGGCGTTAGCTCTGGTTTTGACTGTGGTTTAAAACCTTCTTCACCCATCATCATTAAACCTGAAACAGTCTCTGATATTAAGTACATTCTATCGCCTTTTAAAATAAAACGTTTTCCAGTCACTTCGTTTAATTTGCCAAAGATCATTTTTACGCCGTTAAAGCTGATACTTAATTCATCTTTATCCAAACCATAACTTGCCAAGTCTTTATCTTTAATATCATAACTACTTTCTGCATTTTCTGACAATAATGTAAATAGGTGACGGATTTTGTCTTTATCCGCTACGAACGTGCTGGGTTTTACGACTTTCCAAACATCATTCTCAAGCTGAATTACAACATCATCCTGCCCTTCTACATGGATGACTAATTCCTTTGCATCATCACCGATAGAGGTATCGTAGAGTGTTTTATAGGTCTCGCCCGTGTCTTCTTTTCGAGTGGTTATAAAAGCAATTAAACCAGCGACTACCACGAGCAATACAATGTTTAGTAATAAGCGTTTTTTGTTTGAGCTTGCCATTTTTATTTCTTTTTAGTCGCTTCTTTTTTCATCGGCGCTTTAATTCCGTAGCTCATGCGCATTTCATCGCCCGTTGTTGGTTTTTCTAGCGTGAATAACAGGTGCTTCAATAATTTACCCTGTTCATCATAAAGGTATACTTTATTACCAATCTTTGTGAATACGCAGTTACGCATTTCATGAGCATCGATAGGGCTCAAAAATTTGTAATTGCATTGTCCGCTGGGATTGAAGCCAAATTCCATACGGAAGCGGCTTGCGGGAAATTCTCTGCTACCTTTTGGGCGAAAGATATTGGGTGTTTTTTTATCACCCTGCTCTTCATACGAATGCACCCAGTGTTTATAGAATGCGGTATCCCTGACTTCTGTACCGTCTTCTGCTGTTGAACCGACTCCTGCACAACCAGCAAGTAAATAGATGCTTAAAGCTATGATTATTTTTTTCATTTTATTTCTCGTATTGTATCGTTTTTTATCTTTTTCTACGTCGTAGCCAACGCACTGTTCCAATCAACAATAAACCTATCGGTAATCCCAATAAAAAGAATAGCGCTATGCTGTATAAAGCCCAGCCTGGTAGCTCTAATTTCGTGTCAGGTGCTGTTATTGGCGTAACGGAAAGCAATTCGTCATCATCACCTAACCAGTTAAATAGATTGGTTGCGAGCGTAAGGTTACTCCCCTGCCCGATAAAATTATTAAGCATAAAGTTGCTATCACCCATTACAATTACGCGCTGATCGGGTGCTTTTTCATTAGATGTGTTTGGACGAGTTAATGACATGGCAATATCTAACGGCCCGGGTATATCTGCCTCATTATCAAATTTTACATCGCCTTGTATCTCTCCTGATTCTAACCAGCTGGTGGGTAAGGTGGTTAATAATGGCTGATAGTTCCATTTTTTATTATCGCCTTGCTCTGCGCCTTCACCTTCTTCATCACGAGACTCTTCATCTCGTGATATAGCTGTCGCAAAAGGGAAAATCGTATGAGCCGTTAAGTCTTTAGTGAGTGCTGATTCTCCATAATCAATAATTGCAATCGCCGCTGGGTGCTTTATACCGAGCATATCTTGCAGAGCTTGGTTTGCATCTAACATCGTACCTTCATTGATCACTAAGCCAAGCTGTTGCTCGATATCATCCAAGCCAAATAGTCCGCCCGGTTCATGCATCCACAATAAATTTCCACCTTGCTTGAGGTATTCGCTAATGATTTTCACTTCTGCTTCTAAATAGTCTTTTTGCGGAGCGGCAATGACTACAAAAGTTGCATCATCTGGAATTGACTGGGTACGAATTAAGTTATGAGGCTGAATATTAAAGCCTTGCGCTTCTAAGACATTAACTAACTTTGACATTCCATTAGAATTCTCTTCAAAGGGCTTACGTTCGTTATGCCCTTCTAAAAATATCGCAAGGCGTGGTTTGTCACGTGACAAACGCTGTAAAACATTAATCACAGTTTGCTCGTCAACCGAGCTAACTATCTCACTTTTATCACCCAGTCTTATTAATAACTGACCACTAAATTGAATACCGTCTGCCTTCGCTCTATCTGGGTTTAGGTCTGGGTTTACAATTTCTAAACGGGTATCAGCTTTAATTTTTTTATATTTGTTAATTCGCTTTTTTAACGCCGTATGTATCGTTGCATCATCAGGAATATAGGCAATCAGCTCTAGAGGTTTATCCAGACTTTTAAGTAGCTTTTGGGTTGACGGGTGTAATGAATTTGTCTGACTACGCGTAAAATCAAAATCAGAATGATAGGTTTTACCCAACCATGCGAGTAATCCAATAACCGCCAAGAATAGAATCGTAAAAATTATATTTTGAAAACGAAGTGCTATTTGCGAATGCTTACTCATCCTAGCAACCTATCATTATCTAGTTTTCGAATCGCTAAAATTAAAAAGCCTACAATAAATAAAAGGTAATAAACCAAGTCACTGGTATCAAATACACCATCAAGGAATGGAAGAAAATGACTGAAATGCGAAAGGTAAATAAACACTTCACTACTATTGCTTTGGCTACTCCCCGAAAGGTATAAAACCACCAGAAATAATAACAACCCAAAGCTACTTATCGCCGCAATAATAGGCTGACTGGTCAAGGACGATATAAACAAACCCGCTGCTGCAAATGAGCTTAGCAATAAAAACAAACCCAGCGACGAAGTAAAAATCACTCCCCAATCCAGCGTAGTGCCAACGGTTAATGAAAGTGGCATCAGAGCTATCATGGCAACCAGTAATACTATAAAAAATATTACTCCTATGAATTTCCCCAATACGATTTGAGTAGATGACAGGGGAGAAGAGAGCAATAAGGTTAGCGTTTTATTCATGCGTTCTTCTGCAAACAATCGCATTGTCATAATTGGCATAACCGCCAACATGATTATTCCCGCCCATAAATACAGGGGAGAAAGCACCACGGCTGTGACACCAGGGGGGTTTTGCATAGTCGCCGTTGCGGGTTGAATAACTGCGATGAATTCTTCCATAAACATGAGGAACATCAAGGCAAGTATAAATTGCAAAATGGCCAGAACACTCCACGCAAGCGGAGTGTTAAAAAGACGTTTGAATTCGCTAGTCGCGATAGTGAAAACCTTATTCATGCGCTGACTCCTCTGAGCCTACCGGCATATCTTCATTATGAATCAGATTCATAAATATCTGCTCTAAGGATTCAACTTGCTCATTGAGTTCATTGAGCTTCCACTTTTTTTCAACACTCAACTGGTAAACATCTGATGCAATTGGGCGTTCTTTATAGGTTAGTTGATAGCGTTGGTTATCTAACACATCGACTTTTACAACTCCCTTCAACTTTAAAAGCTCGGCTTCATCAATCACAGTATCAAATCCAACCAATAACACAGGGGTGGATTGTCGCTTTTCTAATTGCTCAAAGGTATCAGAGAATACCGTTTTACCTTGTTTAATGATTTGTACACGATCACATACAGCCTGCACTTCTGGCAAAATATGGGTCGATAATATAACGCTATGGTCATTACCCAGCTCACGAATTAATTCACGAATTTCTGTAATTTGGATAGGATCAAGCCCCACTGTTGGCTCGTCTAAAATTACCACTTGTGGTTGGTGCAATATGGCTTGTGCAATGCCCACACGTTGTTGATAGCCTTTTGAGAGATTACCAATCAATTTATTTGAAACATCGCCTAAACCACATCGCTCAATAGCAATATCCATCGCTGATTGCCTTTTTGATTTAGGAATATCATGCAATGCGGCGCAATAGCTTAAAAACTCATTGCTGGTCATATCCCGGTAAACAGGTGGTTGTTCGGGCAAGTAGCCTATTGATTGTTTAGCTTTTTGTGGGTTTTCTAATAAATCTACACCGTTGATTTTAATCTCGCCAGAGCTAGGGGATATATTACCCGTAAGCATTTGCATGGTGGTTGACTTGCCCGCACCATTTGGGCCGAGCAAGCCTAGCACTTCACCTTTGTGAAGCGTTAAATTAAAATCATTAACCGCGTGATATTTACCGTAAAAACGGTTTAGCCCACCCGCTTGTATAAGAGCTTGATTGCTCATTAGTATGAATTCCCCAATTCCTGCTAATAAAGAGATCTTTGCACGAGAATGCCAAACTCTCTAATTGTTTTTATGTTTTCTTTTACAGAGTATAACAAATTTTTTAGACATAAAAAAAGCTCGGATAAACCGAGCTTTTTTTAATCAGTATAAAATACTAATTATTTGATTTTTGCTTCTTTAAATTCAACGTGCTTACGAACTTTAGGATCATACATACTCTTAACTAATTTCTCAGTCATTGTACGTTTGTTCTTAGTCGTTGTGTAGTAGTAGCCTGTTCCAGCTGATGATACTAATTTGATTTTATCACGCATGTCTCTATCTCCTAAACCCTTGTCTAAACTTTAATGCCACGAGCACGAACATCTTCTAATACGACATCAATACCTTTCTTGTCAATGATGCGCATACCTTTAGCCGTTAAGCGTAGCTTTACGAAACGGTTTTCGCTCTCAACCCAAAAACGGTGAGTGTGAAGGTTTGGTAAAAAACGACGACGTGTTTTGTTGTGAGCGTGAGAAACATTGTTACCTGCTACTGGACGCTTACCTGTTACCATGCAAACTTTTGCCATGATATTTTTACTCCAAAAGAAACTATGTAACTGCACCGATTTAAAAGCAATCTGAGCAACTACGAAAATTTTATATTTAAACACCAACAATCGTGCAGGTGTTGAAAGGCGCGTAAGTTTATCTAATCAGCCCTAGCACATCAAGTGTTAATGTAGTTTTATTTCAATAATCATCGCAGGAAGCTTTGATATGCGGGATTATCTGTTTCATCCCAGTGGTCGTATCCCAAATCTTCTAAAAACTGACAGAATTTTGGACGCTCTTCCGACGGCACTTGAACACCCGTCAATACACGACCAAAGTCAGAGCCGTGATTGCGATAATGGAACAGGCTGATATTCCAGTTTCCTCCCATTTGGGTTAAAAAGTGTAGCAGTGCCCCAGGTCTTTCAGGAAAGCTAAAACGATAAAGTACTTCATTATGTACATCTTGCGCATGACCGCCCACCATAAAGCGTAAATGCACTTTAGCAAGTTCATTATCCGTGAGGTCAAGCACCCCGTAACCTTTATCTTTTAGATTACTGATGATTTGATTTTTTTCTTCATCACCATTACTGAGTTTTACACCTGTAAATACTTGCGCATCACTTGAATCAGAATAACGATAGTTAAATTCTGTAATCGAACGATCACCCAACGCCCCACAAAACTCTTTAAAGCTATTGGCTTTTTCAGGAATAGTAACAGCCAATATCGCTTCACGCTTCTCGCCTAATTCTGCACGTTCAGCCACATGGCGTAGACGATCAAAATTAATATTAGCACCGCTGGTTATCGATATGATTTGTTTGTTTTCTAGCTTGTGTTCTTTAATGTAGTTTTTCATGCCTGCGGTTGCTAATGCACCTGCAGGCTCTAACAACGTTCTGGTTTCTTCAAAAACATCTTTTATAGCTGCACAGGTTTCATCGGTGCTAACCAAAATCATTTCATCAACAACTTCTTTCGCAATTTCAAACGTATTCACTCCCGCTTGACGAACTGCCGCACCATCGGCAAACGTCCCAATACTATCCAATAACACTAACTTCCCTTGCTTAAAAGCCTCTGTCATCGACGGTGCTTCTTCATGCTCCACACCTATTATTTTGGTATTTGGGCTAAGGTATTTAATATAACTAGCAACACCTGAAATTAATCCACCACCACCCACAGCGACAAAAATCACATCGATAGGGTCAGGGTGCTGACGTAAAAGCTCCATCCCTATCGTACCTTGCCCTGCAATCACATCTAAATTATCAAAAGGGTGGATAAACGTCAGACCTTCTTGTTCTGATAACTTCATCGCATAAGCGTAGGCATCATCAAATGTATTGCCCACTAAGACTGCTTTACCGCCCCGTGACTCAACCCCTTTCACCTTTATTTCTGGCGTGATTTTTGGCATTACAATGGTAGTTTTAATGCCGAGTTTTTCACCTGAAATTGCCACACCTTGCGCATGATTACCTGCCGATGCTGCAACGACGCCACGCGCCTTCTCTTCATCTGATAACTGAAACATACAGTTAAATGCACCACGCAGTTTAAATGAGAAAACTGCCTGCAAGTCTTCTCGCTTTAGGTAAATACTATTACCCGTGCGTTTTGATAAAGATTTAGCAGGTTCAAGCGGTGTTTCAACTGCTACGTCATACACTCGTGCCGTTAATATTTTTTCGATAATTTTTTTATTCATAGAACGGACTTTACGAGGGCATAAGTGATTAATCAACTATAACTTCATTGGTATAGCTTTTTATGATCGGGCAGGTATGATGCGCTCATAAATAATTCACGGAGTTTTCCCATGACACAAGATGAAATGAAAATTGCCGCTGCAGCTGCCGCATTAGAATATGTAGAATCGGGCATGGTTGTTGGCATAGGCACTGGCTCTACTGCAAACCACTTTATCGACTTATTGGCGACCGTTAAAGGCAAAATTGATGGCACAGTTGCCAGTTCAATCGCTAGTGAAGAGCGCCTAAAAAGTCATGGGATTCCTGTAATGGATTTAAACAGCGCGGGCCAACTATCAATCTATGTTGACGGCGCTGATGAATCTGATAAACACTTAAACCTTATTAAAGGTGGTGGCGGTGCATTAACGCGTGAAAAAATTGTGGCTGGAGCGAGTGATAAATTTATTTGTATCGCGGATGAGAGTAAATTAGTAGATGTGATGGGGGAATTCCCGCTACCTGTTGAAGTGATTCCAATGGCTCGTAGCTACATCGCACGTGAGATTGTAAAAATGGGTGGAAAGCCTATATTGCGCGAAGGTTTCACTACTGATAATGGCAATATTATTATTGATATTCATGGATTAGAAATCATGGAACCTGTCAAAATGGAGACACACTTTAACCAACTACCGGGCGTAGTTACGATTGGGCTATTTGCTCAGCGCCCTGCTGATGTTTTGATTCTTGGTACACCAAATGGTGCTAGAGTTATAACTTAAGCTTGAGTGACTAATTGGTTTAGCCCGCGTTTTTCTCTGGCTCTACCAGTCTCAACGATTCATTCTTAATACGCTCGTAAATCTCTTCACGGTGTACCGCTATTTCTTTTGGTGCATCAATACCTATACGCACTTGATTACCTTTAACACCAAGCACAGAAATAGTGACATCATCACCTATCATTAACGCTTCACCAACGCGTCTTGTTAAAATTAACATCCGCTTTCTCCATTATTTTAATTATGAACCACATTCCCGAGGTCATTTATTATTATTCGCCTATCCGCTTCTTATTTTTATTAATTATCTTTTAGTATTTTTATTAAGTGATAACTATTTTTTCAGATAGACGGCGCTATTATCTCAAGAAACAGCTTAACTCAGGCTTAACTTTATAGTTTGCATCTAAAATATTTGTTATTCGATGCCTCTTTGAAGTACAAATCGTCAAAAAACAGGGGAGGTGGACATAAAAAAACCACTATAAATAGTGGTTTTTTTATGTATTGAGACCTTTGCACGAGAGTATGGAGAGAGTAAAAATAGCGTAATTTTTCCTATTTTTCTTAAAAATGAGGTGAATAGCAGGGCTATTGACCAGAGCTAACGCATTAAAAAAATGCTAACAATCAATGATTTATAGTATTAGAATCCTGCACGAACCCTTCGACAAGCTCAGGGATCTGCTATTTCCTCTGTAGAACTCCATTGCAGTACCCTGAGCCTGTCGAAGGGCACGTAAAATCACTCAAGAACGGATTTTAATACACCAAACTTTAACGAACCTACAAATTTGGTTACTTTTAATGCGTTAGCCCTAGGCTATTGACCGAGTTTTTAAGGGAAATAGGGAGAATTTAAGCATTTTTAATCCGTCATATCTCTCGTGCAAAGGTCTCGTATTACTAAGATAGAAAGTTATGCTTGATCTAAACCAAATGTCTCATGCAAAGTTCTTACCGCGAGTTCTAAATATTTCTCATCCACTACAACGGATACTTTTATCTCAGATGTTGAGATCATGTGAATATTGATATTTT